>CAACVI010000044.1 GCA_900659855.1 Candidatus Desulfarcum epimagneticum | reverse complement strand
AAACTCACATCCCCCAAACCCCGATGGCCGCCCCCTGGAATGTGTCTTCCCGGTAAAATATCTTGTCATCCCAGCTTTTGTTTTCATCCCGGTCAAAAACCACCAGGTGTCCCTGGTCGGCGCCGCATCGGTCCATGTATTCAAACGTCTGCTTTAAGCCCGCGTCAATCGTTTTTTCAAGACTTTTGTGAAGGAGTTTAAGCTCGATGGCCGTTTTCTGAACGCCCTTTTCATGGGGCCACAGCGCCAGGATATCCGTCCTCATTCTGCCGAGACCGTATTCCCGGTGGATGGATCCGCCGCCATTGACGATTCGCTGCAAAAACGCCTGGAGAAGCAAC
>CAACVI010000043.1 GCA_900659855.1 Candidatus Desulfarcum epimagneticum | reverse complement strand
GGAAGGAAATACGCAGAGGCTGAATCATGAAGGAGGTTTTTTTATGGTGGTTTATCAACATTTGAGGCGGGCGATGGCGGCGATGCTGATTGTCATGGTTTTTATGGCGGGCAGCGCCGCGTGTCAAAAACAGGATGAGGTGGAGGGGCTTTTTGAAAGAGGCAATGTCTGTCTTGAGAAAAAAGACTACCAGGGGGCTATTGAGGCGTATAAAAAAATCATTTCGTTAAATCCCGACAGACCTGTTGTGTGGTTCAACTGGTCCACAGCATTGAAGCATCTTGGCCTTTATGAAGAGGCCATAGAAAAAGTTAAAACTGCCGTGAAGTATAAACCTGATTATGCAGAGGC
>CAACVI010000042.1 GCA_900659855.1 Candidatus Desulfarcum epimagneticum | reverse complement strand
CAAACACGATATTGAAAAGGCGCTGCATCAAAGCGGATTTGCCGGTTTTTCTGCGGGCGATGATGGCTTTGCTTTTGGATATCTCCAGTTTGATTTTTTCCACCCATTTCAGCAAAGAGTCCATCTCTCTTTTTCTCCCCGTGAAAAGGGCCGGATTGCCTATTTTCTCTTTTAAATATATTCGCATGGTATTTTCCTTTGGAGCATTTATTCCAAAAAGCGTTTGTCCTCGCTCCAGGCCATCGAGTTTGCGACAAAAAAATCAATGGCGGTTTTGTAAAAGCCGCCGGCGGAAAAGACAAAAACAAGGGTTTTGGAAATATCTTCCAGTTTTTGGACTTCCGAGGCTTTTGCGAAAAAAGCCTTGGCCTCTGTGAGCGTAAATTTCTTCTTCCTGTTTTTCACTTCCCCGATGAGGGAGTATCCACCCTCCGG
>CAACVI010000041.1 GCA_900659855.1 Candidatus Desulfarcum epimagneticum | reverse complement strand
GTGGAATAAATGGGCAGCATTTTTATATCTTCTCGAGAGATATGAAGAGTCGACAGAAAAATCGAAAGAGGCCCTGAAACATAATCAAAAAGATGAAGATGCCTGGTTTATTTGGGGTATGGCATTGGATAGTCTTGGCAGACATAAAGAAGCGATTGAAAAGTATAAAAAGGTGGTGAAATATCAAACGAATTATGCGGCGGGCTGGTATAACTGGGGGCAATCTTTGAATTTACTTGGTATGCATGAAGATGCGATAGAAAAATATAAGCAGGCCATATCCCACCAAGGCGACTATGCGGATGCGTGGTGTAATTGGGGCCATTCCTTGAATGCCCTTGGCAAGTATGAAGAGGCGATGGAGAAGTACAGAGAAACTCTGAAACACGACAGCGGATATGGAGAGGCGTTTTACTTCTGGGGACTTACTTTGAAAGAACTGGGAAGATATTATGACGGAGAAGAAAAGCTGGAAAGAGCGAGGAAGTTGGGTTTTAAACCGCCGTTTTAAACATTTTTTGGATTGAATTAACCCTTAAGATTGAGGAGGTTACTTTATGAACAGGAAACGATTGTTGAATTTCGAAGTTCATGAGTTGGAAGCGGACAGCATCCTTGAAACCCACTTGGGAGAAGGC
>CAACVI010000040.1 GCA_900659855.1 Candidatus Desulfarcum epimagneticum | reverse complement strand
AGAACCACCGGCGGGGCGTCGTGGGAAAGACCGCCCCCGCCAAAGCCTGAATCATCGCCCTCTCCCCCGGAAGCGCTGGTCACGGAACTGATCGCGGATTGGACCTGCCTGGCCGAAAAATCGGCTATGGCCTGACCGGCGGAAGCGAGGGCATTCTTTGTGACATCTTCGGAGACATCTGTGGCGGCTGCGGCCGTGACCATGCCAACTCGGGAAAAAGCGTTTGATTCAACCGCGGCTTTTACAGTGGGGTCTGAGGTGATTTTTCCGTAGGTGCCGTTGGGGTTCAGTTTTCCTGAAATTTTTTCTGCGCTTGATCCAAGCGTATCTACAACACCTATTACCGGATTTCGACCCATTACCTTGTTCTTTATGTCAAGCCCTCTACGAAAAGCCGCCAACAAATCGGAACCAGGAGCTTCCCCGCTGAAATCCCCCCCGGGCCCAAAAGCGTTTATGGCGTTTCCGAACACATCCCGGCCCGGGGAAAACATGCCATATCCGCTCATTCCAGTGGGGTCCTGGGAGGGCGACCCCCCGCCTTCATTTCCCACATCGCCCAAATCATCAGAGCTTATGCCGCTGAACATTCCATCCGGCCCCATCCCAGTCGGATCCTGTGATGCTGAGTCGCTCTTCCCCCCATTTCCACCGCTGTCTCCCCCTTTTGCCCC
>CAACVI010000039.1 GCA_900659855.1 Candidatus Desulfarcum epimagneticum | reverse complement strand
ACCTTCTCCGAAGTGGGTTTCAAGGATGCTGTCCGCTTCCAACTCATGAACTTCGAAATTCAACAATCGTTTCCTGTTCATAAATAAACCTCCTCAAATTTAAGGTTGATTCACCCTTAGAAAATTCAAAAGATTTAAAATGACAAGTTAAAACCCAACTTCTTTGCTTCTTCAAGTTTCTCTTGAGCTTCATCTTTTCTATCAAGTCCTTTCAAAGCAATACCCCAAAAATACCACGCCTCCGCATAATCACTTTTGTGTTTGATCGCATTTTGATATTTTTCTATCGCTTCTTCATATCTGCCCAGCATCCCCAAAGAATGTCCCCAGTTACACCAAGCGTCCAAATGATCGTCCCGGTGAAATATAACCTGCTTGTATTTTTCTATCGCTTCTTGATGCCTGTCACGCGAATTTAAAGAATGTCCCCAGTTATACCAAGCATCAGCATAATCCGCTTTATATTCAACCGCTTTTCCATATTTTCTTATCGCTTCTTCATGTCTGCCAAGTTTATCCAGAGCGATTCCCCAGTTATTCCATCCCTCCACATAATCCTTTTTATATTTGACCGATTTTTCAAATTTTTTAGCCGATTCCTCATACTTCCCAAGACTATCCAATGCCATACCCCAAATAAACCAGGCGTCTTCATCTTCTTGATTATGTTTCAGGGCCTCTTTCGATTTTTCTGTCGACTCTTCATATCTCTCGAGAAGATATAAAAACGCTGCCCATTTATTCCAT
>CAACVI010000038.1 GCA_900659855.1 Candidatus Desulfarcum epimagneticum | reverse complement strand
TCCATTTTTCCTCGGCCCCATCCAGTGAAAAACCGTGATCGCCTTTAAAAACCGTCCTGAAATCCCGGCTCAAGCCTGTCTTGAACACGCTGTCCATCAATTTTTCCTCTCCGCAAAGACCGGCCAGATAACAAACAAAACTCTCGGACTGCCGGTAGGCCATGTTCCAGTCGTCGGGCGCGTCATCCACATCCATGAGGCTGTGGGCGGCCCGGGCCTCGATTTCCTGAAACCGACGGATCTTTTTAACCGCCGCAAGCTTTAAAAACAGATCATGGCGATACGCGCCGCTGTGGAAATCGCACAACCCCTCGGTCATCCATACCGGAAGACGAACGCGGGCGCGGCATAAAAACAGATGCGTCAGCTCATGGGCCATGTGGCCGGCCAGGACGCCTTTGTATTCACCGCTCTCAATCACGGAGCGCTCCGCCGCGAGAATTCCGCCTTTTGTGACAAAGACCCGGACATGATCCGGCAAAAGGGCTTTGCCCCAAAGGCTTTTCAATTTCCCCCGGTCCCGGCAGACATAAATAATGGCCGGCGCGCACCCCGACCGGCGAAACGGCCGGCAAAGCGCGCGAACAAATTTCGGCGAAAGGAGATGATATATTTTTTCTAAAAAATCGGCGAACCGCCGGACCCGATATCCTTCGGCGCCTGAATAAAACGCTGAAAAATGCCGGGTCCTGAAAATCTTTTTGCCCGCGAGAATGTTTTGCCGATCCAGCCATGTTTTTTCTCGTGGGCGTTTTCCGGAACCAGGAAACCCAAAGCCGCCAGCTTC
>CAACVI010000037.1 GCA_900659855.1 Candidatus Desulfarcum epimagneticum | reverse complement strand
AAAGCTGGCGGCTTTGGGTTTCCTGGTCCCTGAAAACGCCCACGAGGAAAAAACATGGCTGGAGCGGCAAAACATTCTCGCGGGCAAAAAGATTTTCAGGACCCGGCATTTTTCAGCGTTTTATTCAGGCGCCGAAGGGTATCGGGTCCGGCGGTTCGCCGATTTTTTAGAAAAAATATACCATCTCCTTTCGCCGAAATTTGTTCGCGCGCTTTGCCGGCCGTTTCGCCGGCCGGGGGGCGCGCCGGCCATTCTTTATGTCTGCCGGAATCGGGAGGAGTTGAAAAGCCTTTGGGGCAAAGCCCTTTTGCCGGATCATATCCGGGTCTTTGTCACAAAAGGCGGAATTCTCGCGGCGGAGCGCTCCGTGATTGAGAGCGGCGAATACAAAGGCGTCCTGGCCGGCCACATGGCCCATGAGCTGACGCATCTGTTTTTATGCCGCGCCGGCGTCCGTCTTCCGGTTTGGATGACCGAGGGGCTGTGCGATTTCCACAGCGGCGTGTATCGCCATGATCTGTTTTTAAAGCTTGCGGCGGTTAAAAATATCCGCCGGTTTAAGGAAATCGAGGCCCGGGCCGCCCACAGCCTCATGGATGTGGATGACGCGCCCGACGACCGGAACATGGCCTACCGGCAGTCCGAGAGTTTTGTCTGTTATCTGGCCGGTCTTTGCGGAGAGGAAAAATTGATGGACAGCGTGTTCAAAACAGGCTTGAGCCGGGATTTCAGGACGGTTTTTAAAGGCGATCACGGTTTTTCACTGGATGAGGCCGAGGAAAAATGGC
>CAACVI010000036.1 GCA_900659855.1 Candidatus Desulfarcum epimagneticum | reverse complement strand
GGCGACGATGGGTATTGTCTTATCGGGGAAGTGAAAAACAGGAAGAAAAAATTTACGCTGACAGAGGCCAAAGCTTTTTTCGCAAAAGCCTCGGAGGTCCAAAAACTGGAGAATATTTCCAAAACCCTTCTTTTTGTTTTTTCCGCCTCAGGTTTTTACAAAACCGCCATTGATTTTTTTGTCGCAAACTCGATGGCCTGGAGCGATGACAAGCGGTTCCTGGAATAAAGAAACTTTCACGCCTTGTCAGATCAAATTTTACCGTTCTTTCAACTGTCCGGATAAATATTTGTGAACAACGCTTGAAACCAACGTCTGGTAAGGCATCCCTTCCTGCCTGGCCCTGATCTGAATGCCCCTGAAATCCCTTTCGCTGACACGAAAATTAATCCGGCGATTTTTTGCAAAGGTTTGTTTCGCGGCCTCCTTATATTTATCCAGATTTTCACCCTTTGATATCCATTCGCCACGATTAAACGTGTCCAGAATCTGTCTCTCTTCAGAATCCAACTGTTCATCTTGAATCATTTTCCGCCCTCCGAGTATCTCTTTTTCGCCCTGCTGTGGGGAATGATGGTTTTGAGAAAATAATAGCTCTCTTCTTCAAGATAGGGGACAATATACATATAAGAATCCGTTCGGACAACGAATATCGACTGCCTATGATATCTGTCCTGATTGGGATGCTTATACGTGTCAAGCAACCCCCCATTTTCGATATAAAAAGCGATCTCTTCAAAAGAAATGTCACGGCGCTCTCTCAGCCATTTATTTTTCTCTTCATTCCATTCAAAATTTTTCATTGAC
>CAACVI010000035.1 GCA_900659855.1 Candidatus Desulfarcum epimagneticum | reverse complement strand
TGATCATTTGATCGTATATATTCAAGACTTGGAACGTTTTGAAAAAATAGAATACTTTGACTCCATGTGGAATGTGGCGAGAGAAGCGCCGAGAAACATAGCCGAACACAAAGACGAGCGCGTTCTCCAGATGATTGATGAATTCCAGTTCATCAACCGATATATTTTCCGAGACAAAGCCTGCAAAGATCGCATCGCCAATCTTGCGGGAAGCTATCTCCACACCGCCGAATACAAAAACGCGCCCATCCTGGTCTCCGGGAGCTGGGTGGGGTGGCTGATGGATGATCTCAACAAGATGCTGCCCGGGAGATTCACGATTTCCGATTTCGGCAATATGCCCAAAAACGAGGCCATTGAGATGGCCCTGAATTATTCGGAAATTGAGAGGGTTCCCATACATTATGAAACCGCATGTGTCCTGGCGGACCTGACGGAAGGAAACCCCTTTTATATCAGCTCTCTTTTCCAGTCTGAATATCCGGACAAAGACTTTTCCACACAAAAAGGAATCCTGGACGTCCTCGATTTTGAGACCATGGATAAAAGAGGCGGGGTCCGTGGCACATGGATGGAATATATTCATTCCGCCACGGACCGAATCAACGACGCCAATGGAAAAAGAATTATTTTATACATTTGCAAACGCAGAAAAGCGACCCGTGATGAAATACGAAACGATCTTGAGCTTTCCATGACGGACCGGGAACTGGAAAAACGCTTAAAAGCCTTTGTGAAAGCCGATATCATCGAACAAGGGACCAGCTATTTCAGCTATCACGCGGTCCAGGACAACATATTCGACAAAGTGTTTCGAGGGGTTTACCAGGAGGAGATCGACGGCTTTACTCCGGATAAAATTAAAGACGAATACCGGGTATTG
>CAACVI010000033.1 GCA_900659855.1 Candidatus Desulfarcum epimagneticum | reverse complement strand
AAGGGTTCTGTATTCGTTTTTTATTTTTTCAGGAGTGAAGCCGTCGATCTCTTTCTGGTACAGGCCCCGAAAGACTTTGTCGAATATATTGTCGGCCACGGCCTGGTAATCGAAATTGCTGGTCCCCTGTTCGATGATATCGCTTTTGACAAAGGCTTTTAAACGCTTTTCCAGCTCCCGGTCCGTCATGGAAAGATTCAAAGCGTTTTTGATTTCGTCCCGGGTGACTTCTTTATTTTTGCAGATGTATAAGATTATTCTTTTTCCATCGGCGTCGTTGATTCGGTCCGTGGCGGACTGGATATATTCCATCCATGTTCCGAAAATCATGCCCCGCTTGTCGAATGTCTCAAAATCAAGGACGTCCAGTATTCCTTTTTGTGTGGAAAAATCTTTATCCGGATAGACAGACTGAAAAAGCGAGCTGATATAAAAGGGATTGCCCTCGGTGAGGTCCGCCATGATGCGCGCGGTTTCATGGGTGATGGGGACTTGCTCAATTTCCGAATAATTCAGGGCCATCTCAATGGCCTCGTTTTTGGGCATATTGCCGAAATCGGAAATGGTGAATCTACCGGGAAGCATTTTGTTCAAGTCATCCATCAGCCACCCCACCCAGCTCCCGGACACCAGAAGGGGCGCGTTTTTGTACTCGGCGGTGTGCAGATAGCTTCCGGCAAGGTCCGAGGCTATCCTTTCTTTTTCTTTGTCCCAGTAAATATACCGGTTGATGAACTGGAATTCATCAATCATCTGCAGAACGCGCTCGTCTCTGTGTTCGGCTATATGTCTCGGGGCTTCTCTCGCCACATTCCACATGGAGTCAAAATATTCTATTTTTTCAAAACGTTCCAGGTCTTGAATATATACGATCAAATGATCG
>CAACVI010000032.1 GCA_900659855.1 Candidatus Desulfarcum epimagneticum | reverse complement strand
GCTAAGTCAAAAAATTCGATATACAAGGCGTGGCGCTTATTTTTAATCGAGGCAATACATGTAGTATGCCTCGATTAAAAATAAGCGCCGCAACGCGGTAGATCGGATTTTTTACGACGCCATCAAACTTGTCTCATATTATGTACAAGTATAAAAAGGGTTGAATCAAAATGCAAGCAAAAAATTTAAATGAGATGACCAACGCTCCCGGCGGGAATGGGGTCCGCGCGCAAAACCGGTTGACAAACCCCAGGCAAATGGATAGCATGGCGTCTTTTTTTACGGGTCGTTTGAAAAATGTCCGGCCCCGGCGAACGCCGGGGTTTTTTGTTTTTTTGGAAAGGAAAGGGGTGGCGCCCCCGGCAAGAATCGAACTTGCGGCGCATGGATTAGGAATGATATTTCGACTTAATATTGTCAGATGGTTATGGCAATTAGTGCCGATTTTGGTTCCAAAAATTAACCACCAGGCGGAATCAATACATTGGAATCCATTGATCCTTCCGGTGTTTTTCCTTGTGTGGTTGTGCCTGTTTCCGGCTTGAAGATGACTTGTCAGCGGCGGCGTCAAAATGTATGAAAAATAGCGTTTTGAAAATGTAGGTCCATAAGTCATCTTATTCAAAAGAAATTTTTTAAAATATGTTTTATTTCATATTCTTAACTGTAACATGCTGTTTTTTTTAGATAAAAAAGTCAAAACCAAAACATCTTTTGGTCGCTATTTTTAGTGCATTTTCACGCCGCTGTTCCTTGTCAGCGGCGGTGTAGAAATGTATGGAATATGGCGATGTGAAAATGCCAGACAAGTGAGTTTTTCTATCTATAATAAATCATTGAAAAAAATGACCCTCTATTTTTCTTTGAGTGTGCATTTCATTATGTTTC
>CAACVI010000031.1 GCA_900659855.1 Candidatus Desulfarcum epimagneticum | reverse complement strand
ACAAAAATATCATAACTGCCTGAAAAATCAATAAAAATATTCATTTTAATCGCTTAAGTTAATGACATTGACTCGTGATTCTTTGTACGCCTTGAGCACGGCATTAATATGTGTCTGGTATTTTTTACTGTTGGCTTTGAACCAGATGTACACATCTTCATCTATGCGGAGGGTGATCTGTTTTTTTCCGCGCGGCAAGTCAACGGGTTTTGAATGGGAAAAAAATGTATCATCAAGGGGTGGATTGTCGGGATCGGATATAGCGTTTTGGGTAAGTTCTTCATCACTCATGGAATCAATTTTTTCCCAGTTTGTCTTTGATTTCTTCATAGCGGCCCCTTTCCCTGTCATTTGCTTTTCGCATGGAGATCATTCTGATGGCGCTTTGACGCATGGCAAAGATAACGACCATGAGTCTGCCTCTGAGCGGACCCATGGCAATAAAACGTTTTTCTCCGTAGTTCCGGCGAGTGTCCTGAAAAATAACAGGATTGTTTTTAACAAAAATCATTTGCGTCGGCAAAGTCAATGGAATGTTTCCTGATGTTTGCTTTGCGTTTGTTTTCATCCCATTCAAATTGCATGCATAGAGTGTAGTTATATTTTATAATGATGTCAAGAGCGCTTTTATATAAAATATAAATATAAATAAGAGACGAACATCGATCAATCATTAAAGGAACAAATCATGTTTGATTGGGATTCGGTTCAAAGTTTAAAGCAGGGTTTCACCAGACTGTTTTTTTGAAATGGCTTTTTTTTTGCGGCTGTGGGAGTTTTTTGACCATCAAAAGCCGCGACGAATTCGATGGCGGCATTCATAAAACGGGATAAAGTCAAAAGACACACTTAACACGCCGGCTAATAAAATGTATGCATAACCTATGAGAGCATG
>CAACVI010000030.1 GCA_900659855.1 Candidatus Desulfarcum epimagneticum | reverse complement strand
CTCAAAAGATTCTTAACGCATTAATTTTGCTTGGATGTGATGATGGTGAATTTCAGAAAAATCGCTCTAAAAACAAAGAGCTTTCAAAAATTCTGAATGTCAGCATGAAGAAAATTGATCGCGTGAAAAAACGTTTTGTCGAAGATGGTATCGATATTACACTGAACGGAAAAAAAGGAAGTCGTATATACAAAAAGAAAACTGACGGAGATTTTGAGGCACGCTTGGTTGCGCTGAGCTGCAGCAAGGCTCCAGAGGGTTTTTCCAGATGGACTTTGCGTTTGTTGGCAGAAAAGGTTGTCAAGCTTGATTATATTGAAAGTATATCCCATGAAACTATTCGTGGCATTTTAAAAAAAACGAAATCAAACCATGGTTGCGTAAAGGATGGGTAATACCGCCGGAACAAAATTGCCACTTTGTCGCTCATATGGAAAAAGTTTTGGATGTTTACAAACGTCCATTTGATACAAAGTTTCCAGTGATATGCATGGATGAATCGCCAAAACAATTGATTGGAGAAACAAAAATTCCTATTTCAGCGTCACCCGGCAAACCGGCGAGGCATGATTATGAATACAAGCGTTGCGGGGTGTGTAATATTTTCATGGCATGTGAGCCTCTGGCGGGAAACCGAATGGTAAAAATTACTGAGAGAAAGACAAAAAAAGACTGGGCATTTTTTATAAAAGAAATTGCCCTGGCTTATGAAAAAGCCCAAAAGATAACGCTGGTTATGGATAATCTGAACACACATACTCCTGGCGCTCTATATGAAACTTTTCGACCGCATACGGCAAAAAAAAATATGGGAAAGATTTGATTTTGTGTATACTCCAAAGCACGGAAGTTGGCTAAACATGGCTGAAATAGAATTAAATGTTCTCATTGGGCAGTGTTTAAACAGAAGAATTGACGATATTGGAACCGTGAAAAAGGAAGTGTGCGCATGGCAAAAAGCCAGAAACAATAAAAACGCC
>CAACVI010000029.1 GCA_900659855.1 Candidatus Desulfarcum epimagneticum | reverse complement strand
CCCATTCGCGTCGTTGATTCGGTCCGTGGCGGAATGAATATATTCCATCCATGTTCCCCGGACCCCGCCTCTTTTATCCATTGTCTCAAAGTCAAGAACTTCAAGCAGGCCCTTTTCTGTGGAAAAATTTTTTTCGGCATAGTCGGACTGAAAAAGAGAAGAGATATAAAAAGGGTTTCCTTCCGTCAGGTCGGCCAAGATACAGGCGGTTTCATAATTTATGGGGATTTGCATGATTTCGGAATAATTCAGCGCCATCTCAATGGCTTCATTTCGAGGCATATTGCCAAAATCGTTAATAATGAATCTGCCGGGCAGCATTTTTTGCAAATCATCCATCAGCCACCCGACCCAGCTTCCGGACACCAGCAGGGGCGCGTTTTTGTATTCCACCGTGTGCAGGTAGCTGCCCGCAAGCTCCGATAAACGATCTTTGCATGATTTGTCCCGGAAAATATATCTGTTGATAAACTGGAATTCATCAATCATCTGCACAACGCGCTCGTCTTTGTATTGGGCGATGGTTCGAGGGGCTTCCCTTGCCATATTCCATAGTTTATCGGAGGATTCTTCTTCTTCACAATATTTGAAATCTTCGATGTATTCCGCCAAATATTCAAGCCCCTCTTTTTTAGCGGCTTTGATTAATTTCGGATAATTATTATAATTGAAGTATTCGGGATTTCTTGATTGAAATGCAAGATATTGGCATGCGAATGTAAAAAAGAATTCGCCGCTGAAAGAACCGATCCATTGGGGGTGTTCTCTTATTTCAAAATAAAAAGGAATCACCCGGTCGTTCTGGTAAAACATGATATTGAAAAGCCGCTGCATCAAGGCGGATTTTCCGGTTTTCCTGCGCGAGATAATGGCTTTGCTTTTGGATGTTTCCGGCTTAATCCCCTCCACCCATTTCAGCAAGGAAGCAAGCTCTTTTTTTCTTCCCGTGAAAAGAGCGGGATTGCCGATTTTTTCTTTTAAATAAATTCGCATGGTATTTTCCCCGATGGATTTCCGAATTATGAAAACAG
>CAACVI010000028.1 GCA_900659855.1 Candidatus Desulfarcum epimagneticum | reverse complement strand
CCTCCGATTTTCCCTTGCGCATTTTTTCAATCAGAGCGGCCACAGTCGATTTGGGAAACTGTTTCCTCAGCTCAGCCAGACCCAGCGCCGTGTCATCATCTATGACCCTGCTTTTTCCCTTGTCCGCGCGGACTTTGGGATACAATGATCGGATATCACAGCCGCTTTTTTCGTAAAGACGAATCCATCGCAATATGCCGCTTTTGCTGATCCGGGTCTTTTCAGAAAAGGGTATCCGCCATTTTTTTTCGCTTTTGCCCTGTAAAAGCCTCCGCTTTTCCTGACGGGACAGGCTTGGCCCGTTTACAAAATCACTGATAACACCGTAACGAAAAACCGCCACATCCATTCTCTGCTCTTTGGTCATAACGCCTCCTTTTTTTGTCCGGGTTGACGCACATTTTATCTTTTCCCTTCTTACGACAGAAAAAAAAGCCGGTAAATGACACTCTTGGGTGGGGAGGGTGAAAAATGGAAATGGACGGGCGTTAAATGGAACGGCTCACCGGAATATGACCCAGGAACGCAAGATAGTTCAATCCCTTTAATATGCTTTTTTGCCACGTGTCGCCGAAATGCGCCTTGATCCGCCGGGTCAGGGCCATGACCCAGTGACGCCGCCGGCTCCGGCTGATGGAGCCGGGGCATTTGGCATATTTTAATTTCCCGGATATGCATGAGCGTATGGCATTCTTTGACGCCTGAATCCGCCCGAAATACCCCTTTGGCCGGAAACGTATCACACAATGGCAGTCCGGACACCGATTGCGCTTAATCAGAAGCGGTTTTCTGAAACCGTCAAACAAAACGGGCGCATACCCATGCCCCCACAGCCTGCATCCGCCGCAGCGGGGGCATTGCTTCGGCTTTTTCCATTTATAATCGCGCTCTTGTTCAAAAAGCTTCTTGAGTTTTATGGAAATAAATATTACCATCACACCTCCTTGCAGGGCTGGAAGTTTCAGCCCTTGGTTTTGGAAAAGGGCGGTTTGTCCTGCCAAAGACTTGGCCGCCCTTTTCCCATAAAAAAAAGCCTCTCACTGAGAGGCTTCATTTATTCTGATAATTTTATTCTTTCGTCAATATATTCTGAAAAAAATCCTACGCTTGGTTAAATATAATGTGGCATTCTACA
>CAACVI010000027.1 GCA_900659855.1 Candidatus Desulfarcum epimagneticum | reverse complement strand
TCGCAGCTTGTCCACCAGCTGATCGATGTGGGTTTCTCTTCGCAGGATGATATTATCCTTTGCGCGGGCCATCATCTCCGCCGTGATGGGAACGGATCGGTCCCGATTTTCTTTCATGTCAAAGCAGGCTTCATAGGCCAGGGCGTTGGCCAGCCAGGGCTGGCCTTCGGTCAAGGTCCAGGCCAGATCAACGGCTTCGTTTTCAAATGTCTGTCCGGTTTCATTTGTATGGCATTGATACAGTTTTTCCACTTCCTCTTTTGAGAAATCCCCCAGGCGCAATGATTTGGCTTTGATGTTGAACGCGCTTCCCCCGGTGATGATCTCTTTTTCCTTTGAGGAATGAATCCTGTAATCCCTTACGTCCCGGATTCCGCAAAGCACAATGCTTTGGGGAAACATGGCCGGGCGATTGGCGTATCCGGCCCTGATCTGGCGAAGGACGGAAATCAGGGTGTCGCCCACCAGGGAGTCTATCTCATCTATCAAAAGGACAATGGGTTTGTCGGAGGCCGCCGCCCACCTTGAAAGCACGGCGTTTAACGCGGCGTGCCCGCCCCTGCCATCCAGCATGGCGTTGAAATTTTCCATGACAAACGCGTCATTTAAAAACATTTCCGCATGGTCCGCCATTTGGCTTAAAATGGTTTTGATCCCATTTTTGACATCCTCCCGGGCGCTCTGCGCCGCCTCCACGTTTATATACAGGCATTTGTATTCGCCTTCCCGGTTCAGGTAATCCATAAGAGCGAGCAGACATGTGGTTTTGCCGGTCTGGCGGGGGGCGTGGAGGACGAAATATTTTTTCTGGCCGATTAACGACAATACTTCCTTAATGTCAAAACGCTCCAATGGGTCAAGACAATAATGATCTTCGCAGACCGTCGGCCCCGCCGTGTTGAAAAAACGCATGGGAAAAATCCTTTCTGATGTTCCGGCTTCCAACTTTGATAAACTCGTAAAAAAGCTTGGGATGGCTAAGTCAAAAATTCGATATACAAGGCGTAGTGGTTATTTTTAATCAAGGCAATACATGTAGTATGCCTTGATTAAAAATAAGCGCTGCAACGCCGTAGATCGGATTTTTTACGACGCCATCAACTTTACACGGGCGGCCACGGGGGGCCGCCCCTGCAACCCAACAAACTC
>CAACVI010000026.1 GCA_900659855.1 Candidatus Desulfarcum epimagneticum | reverse complement strand
TGCGGTATGAATCTTACAGGAGGTGTTTGATGAAGGCAAAGAAAAGACGCAGTTACACAAAGGAATTCAAAGAGGAAGCGGTAAAACTTGTCACCGAACAAGGATATACCCTTGCTGAGGCAGGTCGAAACCTTGGGGTTCACGCCAATGTGCTTGGCCGGTGGAAAAGAAACATCCAGAGCGGTGGACAGGATGGGGCGCCCCATAACAGCGCAGTATCCATAAAGGACGAATTAAAACAGTTGCGCAAAGAGAATAAACGGCTGAGACTGGAGCGTGAAATATTAAAAAAAGCGGCGGCCTTCTTTGCGAAAGAACTGGGGTAAGGTATCAGTTTATTGATACAGCAAGGAGGGCCTATTCTGTTTCTATCCTGTGCTATGTGATGTGCGTAAGCCGAAGCGGTTTTTATTCCTGGAAAAACCGGAAAAAGTCACAGATGCATCGGGAGCGGGAGCGGTTAATCCCCAAGGTAAAAGAAATTCATCGACTGTCAAGAGCATCATACGGAACTCGACGGATATCGAAGGAATTGGAGGCTCAGGGAGAGTCTTGCGGCAGGGCAAAAGCGGGAACTTTAATGAAGCTCGCCGGAGTCGAGGTAAAGCAGAGAAGAAAGTTCAAAGCAACCACGAATAGCAAGCACAATCTGCCGGTGGCGCCGAACCTTTTGGCAAGAAAGTTTTCTTCGCCTGAGCCTGATCGAGTCTATTGTTCGGATATCACGTATATATGGACAAATGAGGGCTGGCTTTACCTGGCGGTTGTTCTGGATTTATATTCCCGCCGGGTTGTAGGGTGGTCAATGAGTGATAGAATAACCAGAAAATTGGTAATGGATTCTCTGCGTATGGCTATTTGGCGTCGGAGGTCAGGACCCGGTCTTATTTTTCATTCAGATCGCGGCAGTCAGTATTGCAGCAAAGATTTTCAGGAAATGTTGAAAGTAAATGGAATCATCAGCAGCATGAGTCGAAAGGGCGACTGCTGGGATAACAGTGTGGCTGAAAGTTTTTTTGGGAGTCTGAAAACAGAACGTGTGTTCGATTCCAGGTATTTCCGAAGGGAAGAAGCCCGGCGAGATATTGTTGATTACATCGAGATGTTTTACAACAGCAAACGTCGTCATTCTTACTTGGGCTATCTGAGCCCAAAAGAATTTGAAAAAATGACGGCCTTGAAAAAAGCAGCCTAAAAAAAGTGTCTGTTTTTACTTGACCACGTCA
>CAACVI010000025.1 GCA_900659855.1 Candidatus Desulfarcum epimagneticum | reverse complement strand
TATAGTCCGGCGCAAATGAATTGATACTTGACAAAGGAGGCAAAAGCATTGTAATCTACCCATAATTTTGATTCATACAAAAAGGAAAATGGTTAGATTATGTTTTCATGTCGAGGCAAGCCCCTGACTCCTGAAATAAAGAAAGTTACTGTTTCTGTCAAGCAGTATTTTGACAGAAACAAAATCATACCAGCGGAACCGAGTGTGAAGCGTGCTGCGGATGCTCTTGGTATTGGTGTGGCAACGGTAAAACGAATCATGGCCGATTACAATCGCGATCCCGGGCTGCTTGATAAGCCTGCAAAACTGCGTGGACGACCGATATATGCTGTTAACGTTTCCTACCAGGAATCTGCTCGGTCATATATTCGAACCGCAAACAAAAAAGGGGAACACATAACGCTTGCAGACATCAAAAATTTCTTAGAGGAGCGATATCCCGGCGAATCATTTAATAAAGCGACGTTAGGCAGAACACTTAACAGGTGGGGGTTTGAATTTGGTCAGGGAGTGCGTTCTCAGCATTTAAAAGAAAAGGACCATGTGGTTGCCGCCAGACAGCGTTATTTGCGCGAAATGAGAGACAATAGAGTCCCCGGAAAAAGCGCTGACACAATTCGTCCGGAAGTTTATCTTGATGAGTCATATGTAAACAAGAATCACAGCAATAATTTTATATGGTATTACGGTGAAGACGGTCCTTGGGTACAAAAGCCGACAGGCAAAGGCGAACGTCTTATCATTATCAATGCGATAACTAAAGCGGGTTGGGTTCCAGGTTCAAAACTTGTGTTTAAGAGCACGAGAAAAACAGGGGATTATCACGGTCAAATGAATTGGGAGTTATTTAAAAAATGGTTTATTGAGATGCTCCTCCCCAATATTCCGAAAAAGTCCCTTATAATCATGGATAATGCCTCATACCACAATATCCTTTCAGAACATTCTCCACCGACACCAAAAAGCTCGAAGAAAAAAATTAAAGAATGGCTTGAAAAAAATAAAGTTTACTGTCGTGATGATTGTCTAAAGGCTGAGTTGATCGAGATTTTGATGAAAATGGCCCCTGAGCCAATCTATGCAATCGACGAAATAGCTATATCATTTGGGCATAAGGTTCTCAGAACGCCACCGTATCACCCGGAACTGCAACCAATAGAAATATGTTGGGGTTTAGTAAAAAATTATGTGGCCAGAAATTGTGACTTCACCATGAAGAACCTGATCAAGCAACTTGATTGCGGATTTAATAAAGTCACGGCTACGATATGTGATAAAATCATTAAGAAAATAAGAAAAATCGAGAATGAATTCTGGGTGACAGATATAAAGATGGACGCCCAATAATTCGAACAAATTGGTATCAATTCATTTGCGACGCACTATA
>CAACVI010000024.1 GCA_900659855.1 Candidatus Desulfarcum epimagneticum | reverse complement strand
CTGAATGGACAGATGGCCGGATAAAACCAGTTTGCCTTTCACATTCATGGGGTTTTATCTTCAACGCCTGATAATTCATTGGACGCCTTTTCCGGAAGCTTTTTAAGATACACCAGGAAAAGCAAGGGCAGGAAGCCAAAAATAAAACTCAACGCCGCCCACAGCCACGGGTTTCGGTTCTTTTCCTTTGCCTGACTCCAGCAGTGCCAGATCAGTCCGCATCCAACTAAAAAGGTCATGATGGAAAGCAAAAAACCCCCCGGTCCAAGACTCTGCTGCCTGATGATTTTGTATATGGGCATGCCGGCGCAGCCGCTGGTAAAAAAAGCCATCCAAACCATGAAACCCGCAAAAATCCCATACTCTTTTTTCACGTCAATCCCTCCTTTCCGTTTTTCAGCGGGATTTCTCCCTTTTGCATACCATGCGCATATGACCCGATGGCCGATCCCCTCTCCCTATGCGCGGTTGAATTTATAGTTATTTTTTAATATTTTGATTATTTCTGAATATAATTCGGCGATGTTATACATATTGGTCCAAACAAGTCAACATTTTTAACAAAAAAATTTTACAAAACCGCTTTTATTTTTATATTCAAACTTTAATCCATACATTCCATACCTAAACTTTTCCTTTCGGCCTGTCCTGATTTTTATTATTTTATTATTATATCACAAAATTTTTTATTTTTTATATTTTTTTACCCCGCATCGAATCGCTTCTTTAAGACGTAATTTCAAAACTCACCCTCCGATAACCGATGCTGAAAAAAAATTATTTCTATTTTTTTCAATGATTTGAATCATTCCTGTTTTTCTAATGGGTTAAAAAAATATTTTTCCGCCAATCAGCTTCAATTTAAATGTCTTTCAAACTTTTAATTATCATTGGCGTCCCCGCTTTGGACCCGGTCAATCGAATCGGAAGAAAGATTGATGGATGTGATACCCATCTCGGAAAGGGTTCTGAACTCCCGGCTTACTGTGACCCCGTCATTGTCAAAATCGGAGAAAACCCCGAAAGAATCAAACTGTTCGTCGGCGCTGTCCAGGACCCCGTTCTTGTCGCTGTCAAAATAACGCAGTCCCTCAAGATCGCTGACCACACCATTTCCGTCGGTGTCAAAATCCCGGATGTCCACCACGCCGTCGTTGTTGAAATCATGCTTTTCCACATCCCCTTCTTCTTCAGCCCGCCGGGCGTATCCGTCAAACCGGATCTCATCGGCGTTTTGGATCGCGCCGTCATTCCCGGCGTCCAGGGCCAGGATGCCGTCATCGCTTGACACCCAGGCCGTTTTGTTGGCCAGGCCGTCGCCGTCGAAATCATAAAAATTCTGAGAATCATCAAGAGATACGAGTTCGATTCCGTCTCCGTCCAGATCT
>CAACVI010000022.1 GCA_900659855.1 Candidatus Desulfarcum epimagneticum | reverse complement strand
TTTAAAGTTTTCAAACCATTCTTTTGCTAAAAGGAGAAAAAAATGTCAAGAAAAGTTGAAAAGTCACGTCGCCACGGCACGGATATTGCTTTGCAAAATCTGTGCCAACCTTTTCAAAAATCTCAATAAAATCATTCATTCTCATGATTTTCTTCAAAAACACAGATTTTCTGAAAAAGATTTCCAGAGAAACAGACTTCTCACATTCCCCACACTGATCCATTATTTCTTAAGCCTGCCCAAAGGATCCTATCAGGATGAACTGGATCGTTTTTATAAAACCATGCTTCATCTGGACGGTTTTGAACGCATGGTCTCAAAAGCCGCATTGTGCAAGGCCCGAAAAAAACTTAAACACGAGGCTTTTATAGAACTCAATCGGCTCTCCAACCGCTTCTTTTATGAAAACATGTCGCCTGAAACATGGCGCGGATTTAACCTGCTGGCCATTGACGGCTCTACCTTGGCCCTTCCCCATGAAAAAGAGATCACCGATCATTTCGGGGTCCTGAAACCCACAAAAGGCAAACCCCGCCCCATGGCCAGAATTTCCCAGATGTTCGATGTCATCAATAAAACCACAATCCACGCCGCTATCAGCCCGCTTGAGAACGGTGAAAGGGAGCTGGCGGCGGATCATTTTCTGAATCTCCTGCCCCAGGACCTGATTCTTCTGGATCGCGGCTATCCAGCCTACTGGCTTTTCAATTTGATATTATCGCTCAACGCCAATTTCTGCGCCCGAATATCAAAAAAATGGAAAATAATCCAAAAGTTCTCCAAATCCGGCAAAAAGGAAAAGATTATCCGCTTAAAGGCCCCGTCCTCCTCAATCTCCCAGTGCAAAGAGATGGGCCTGGACATCAAGCCTTTGAAATTAAGGTTGATCCGGGTGGAACTGAAAAACGGCGAAACGGAAATTCTGATCACATCCTTAACCGACGGTCAAGCCTTTCCCGTTCATATATTCAAAGATCTGTACCATTTGCGATGGCCCGTCGAAGAAGATTACAAAGCTTTAAAATGCCGGATCGAGGTTCAAAATTTCTCCGGAAAGTCCGTTTTGTCTGTTTATCAGGACTTCCATTCAAAGGTTTTATCCAAAAATCTCACTGCTATGACGGCGCATCCGGTCAAAAAACAGATCAGGAATAAAACCAGGGGCCGAAAACATCCTTATCAGATCAACTTTACCCAAGCCCTTTCCAAGATGAAAATCGCCATGGTTTTATTGTTCAATCAGCCGGCCAAGGCGGTCGAAAAACTAATATCCGGCATTCACCATATTTTCGTTGAGACAATCGAACCCATTCGCCCCGGAAGAAGTTTTCCGCGAAAACATAAAATCAGGCCCAGGGCCTTTTACCAAAACTACAAACCCATTGCTTAAGTTAATGACATTG
>CAACVI010000021.1 GCA_900659855.1 Candidatus Desulfarcum epimagneticum | reverse complement strand
CGTAGAGACAGGGCATGCCCTGTCTCCTCAATCTGAACCGTTTCCCCGGCATCGGCCAATTAATATTATTGGGCCTGTCCCCTTTTTCGTCTCTTTTTAATCCTTTTTAGTCAGTAGAGTTCAGGCATACTTTTGTAAGTGTTTACAGGGCGTCGGATATGCAAGGCGCCGGGTCTGCGGACGTATTCTTGTTCTTCAAAGGCCCGGTAACGCAGCAGATACGGCGCCCTGCGAACGCTTACATTATTTTTTCTCCTCCGGGCCGAAGGAACTAATGAAAAGATCCCGGAGGGCCTGCCGGCCGTCATCGGAAAGGTTGCGGGTGCCAGTGCCGGCAAACGTATCTGAGATGATCAGCGGCGTTTTCTCAACCCACTGGCTGTCCTCCCAGGAAAACCACCTTTTTCGGTCCTGATCATAGACGTTCAGGGGCCGGTTAAATAGTTTTGCCAATTCCACCCCCCAGCCGGTTCCTCCCTTGACGGTGTTGTCCGACTGTATCCAGCCCACCGCAATGACATGGTAGCCGCTATTGACCATGTGAAAAATGGACTGGATGACTTTGCGGATTTTGTCCGCCCGGGAGTAAGCGCGTTTCATCCGCATGGACACAATTTCCATGCTGACATCGCCCTTTTGCAGCTCTTCCGGGCTCAGTTTCCGGAGGCCCCGGTCGCGCTCGGTTTTGTGTCCTTCAAATGAAAAATTCACCTCTTTCATGCGCCATGCCTCGGCGAGTCTGCCGAATTCCGCCTCCGTTCCCTTGTGGCCGCCGCTGTAGAGTGTGATTGTTGAAATGTCTGTCATTTTTTTATCTCCTGTTTCTTTTAGGGTTGTCAGTTGTTTTCATTCTCCTCCAATAAAAGTCTCAATTCCTGTTCGAGCGACTCTTTTTTCGGAAGATATATCTGGTATTTGGAAGCAAACAATGGGTTGGAAATGCTTCCTGTGGCATACTCCACCAGTATTTCATCTTTCTCTGCGGCGAGAACAATTCCTATGGGGGCTCCGTCTCCCTGGGTATTTTCCTCGTTTTTAAAATAGTTGAGGTAGAGATTCATCTGTCCGACATCATGGTGATCCGCTTTGCCCCGTTTTAAATCAATCAGGACAAAGCATTTCAAAATGTGGTGATAAAAAACAAGATAGCATTATTGGCCTGTCCCCTTTTTGTCCTTTGCTGGTTTGTGTGTTTACCGGTGTTTTTATGGCAATTGCCTGCGTCAATGTTGTCAGACGTTGCTGACCATCTAAAATCAGTTTTTCTGGGAAGACCCCATTAGCATCAGTGCTTTCAATTCCTTCAATAGGACGTGTTTGAAAATGAACATTTCCTCCAGTTTCAAGAAGCATTATTGCACCTACTGGAAATGCTCGGGCAATACTTATCAGTAAATCCCGGATATGATCATCATCCCATACCCAACCTCTTTGAAAATCAGGCAACTGAATTTTTTTATCGCAGATGTTATTTAACAAACCATTCAAAGAAGCTTTTGTACTGTCAAAAGTACTCATCTATTCTCCTAATATATAATAAATTTAGAGCATAACGCCGGCATCACCTGCGGAAGCACCCATCGCATTCCGTCAGGTGCATGCGCCCGAGTTCACTCTCCACACCGGGCTATGGCACGCCCATGTTATCGGTTGCCTTTGGCGCGGTTGTGGGTGACACAAAGCATTTGGCAGTTCTTAGTTGAGCTTCCACCACCCTTGCTCCACGCAGAAATATGGTCTGCGTCCATTTCGGCGAACTTCCATATTTTGCTCTTGTTGGCATCATGGCCGACTGCGCAGAGTGGACAATTCGATGCGCTATTGGCTTCGGCAGTTGTAGTCTGCTTGGCGTAGACAGACCT
>CAACVI010000020.1 GCA_900659855.1 Candidatus Desulfarcum epimagneticum | reverse complement strand
CTTTCCGGCGCCCGCTTTCCCCGTCCACGGTTTACCGGTTTTTGAATCAGCGCGGGCTTATGGACATGACCCGGAAAACCCCGGAGGACAGGCGCAAGTTTGAGGCGGAGATGCCCAATGATTTATGGCAGAGCGATGTCATGCACGGACCCAAAGTTCTTGCCGACGGCAAAAATAAAAAGACTTATCTGATCGCCATCATAGACGATCATTCCAGGCTGATCGTTCACGCGAAATTTTATTTCTCAGAAAATCTGGTCAACTATATGGACGCGTTTCAGGACGCGCTTTTGAAGCGCGGCCTGCCCCGAAAACTCTATGTGGACAACGGCGCGGCGTTTCGCAGCGTCCGTCTGGCTTATACCGCCGCCTCATTAAATATCGCGCTTATTCGCGCCCGGCCGTATAAACCCCAGGGAAAGGGAAAGATCGAGCGGTGGTTTAAAACCGTGCGGTCGGGTTTTTTGCCTGACTTTCAAGGAGATACGATCAATGATATCAATTCTGCGCTGACCCGCTGGATCGGGACCCAATATCACCCAAAGAAACATGGGGCCACAGGCCAGAGTCCTTTCGAGCGCTTCACCGCCCATATGGAATGTTTAAGAGCCGCTCCCGCAAATCTGAAAGATCATTTTCGAATCACCGCAAGACGCAGGGTGGCCAAAGACCGGACCATCACCTTAAACGGCAGACTGTATGAGGGGCCTGTGGCCCTTATCGGCAAAAATGTGGAGCTTTGCTTTCATCCCGATGAGCCTGATTCGGTGGAGATTAAATATAAAAGCAGGTCTTTTGGAAACGCGTCGCCGGTCAACCTTGCCGTCAACTGCAGGGTTAAAAGAGCCAAAAACACCCATGCCGACATGGAGCCCGCCCCGGGTTCCAGTTATCATGGCGGAAGTCTTTTATAGGGAGGCCGCATGGATAATCACAGGGTTTTTTTCAGTTTAAAAAAAGAGCCGTTTATCTCGGATTTAAAGCCGAATGAGATGCTTGAAACCCATGAGCTGATATCGGTTCAAAATCGCTTTGACTATGCTGTGGGACTGGGAGGCATCGGTCTTGTCACCGGCGAGATCGGAAGCGGAAAATCAACGGCTTTGCGTTACAGCGCCGCCATGCTTCACCCTTCCGAATATCGCTGCGTCTACGTGGTGGCCTCATCAGGTTCCATCATTGAGCTTTACCGGCAGATCATATCAAAGCTTCAGATATTTTTGTCCACCAACTCCAAAGCCTTGATGACGGACATGATTCGTAAAGAGATCAAAAAACAGGTCCTCGGGAAAAAAATAAAGCCGGTTTTGATCATAGACGAAGCGTCATTGCTGAGGCTGGAGGTCTTTGCCGAACTGCACACCATCACCCAGTTCGAAAAAGACTCCAAACCCTGGCTGCCCGTCATATTGGCGGGGCAGTCCAACCTGATTGACAAATTGATGTATCGGGGCTCCGGCCCCCTGGCGTCAAGAATTATTGCCCGAAGTCATCTGGAAGGGCTTAACCTGGATATGATGCGAAAATACCTGGCCCACCACCTGGGACTTGCCGGAGTGGAGACAAATCTTTTTGATGACACCGCCGCAAGGGCCATACACCAGGGCTCCGGGGGTCTTTTGAGAAAGGCCAACCACCTGGCAAGGGGAGCTCTTATAGCGGCGGCGGCCCAAAAATCAATGACAGTGAAAGCGGATCACGTCAGACTGGCTTCCACTGAAATCTTTTGATACCGTATTCGGTGAAACGGAGGAAGGCTCTGCTGGGGAGCAACCTTCCAAGGGATAGCCGAACGCAGACAGCATTGAATGATGCCTGCATAAAGGGGCGCGGCATATATCAGCGCCGCGCCCCCCATCAGGAAATCATTCAAGCTTTTCTGCCCATGCCTTAAAAAACCCATAAGATAAAAGAGCGAAGCGATTCCGATTAATCATGCCCGCAGATCAATGCGCAGGCTCATGATTCAGACAATGTGAAAAAATAGACTTTCGGTCAAAATAATCAGAAAAAATCGGTTTGCATAATTTGGAAATCAACA
>CAACVI010000019.1 GCA_900659855.1 Candidatus Desulfarcum epimagneticum | reverse complement strand
CTTTTAATTTCATGGCTTTTACCTCCAGGTTAAAAAAATGCAGACCCATTAAAAAAAACAGATACTTGACCCATGAAACAATGTCAAGGATGAAAGCCCGGGGGGCAATATTCCATCTTTAAAAAAAAAGGGCGTTTCACGAAACGCCCCTACCCCAAAACCAACCCCATGCCGCGCCCATGAACCGGCGTTTATTCCCCGCATGGCCCGCGATCCACGTTCATTTTTAAATCCTTTCGGCCCGATCTTCCGAGCTTTTCCCAGGCAAACGATTTGACCCGCGTTGAGGGTTCGACTGTAGAGACAAGGCATGCCTTGTCTCAAAATCAGACGCGATCATCAAATATTTAAAGCCACATCCTTCATATCAATATTTTAATTGACAAGGTGACCAATGATGATACCATGTCTCAAATTGCGCCGAGGTTAAACAATCATGACACGCCCCACATTTTCCGATTTTAAAATAAAAGCGTTAAAAGACCCCGAAACAAAAGCGGAATACGAATCATTATCCACCGCGTACAGCCTCAGAAAAAAACTGATCGGGCTCCGAAAAAACGCGAAGACCGCCCAAAAAGAGGCGGTCTTTTTTCCGGATCGAATTTGACGGCGCCCCAAAAACCCGACCCGCGTTCAATAAAAAAGGGCGTTTCGCGAAACGCCCCTACCCCCCAAACCATCCCCATGCCGCGCCCATGAACCGGCGTTTATCCCCATCATGCCCCGCGATCCGCGTTCATTTTCAAACCCTTTCTGCCCCATGTTCCGGGGTCTGTCCAGACAAACGATTTGACCCGCGTTGAGGGTTCGACTTTAGAGACAAGGCATGCCTTGTCTCCACCATTTCACGATTTGGCGAATTTCCCCGGATCGAAGATGGTCCCGGAACCGGGAAAATATTCACGATTTTTCAGGGTTGACACACCCGATCCGGAAACAAACCCCATGCCGCGAACATGATTCGGCTGTTTATGCATCCCATGGTCTTTCAGCGCGGCGGGTCGGTTCCTTCGTTCATGATCCGGATATATTCCACATAGGAATAGAGGCGGTTTCGTTTCCGGCCGGTGACCTCTTTGACGATTCCCAGCTTTTCAAGCTCGCGCAAACAGGCGTTTACTGTGGCCGGAGAAAGCCGCGTCTTTTCCTGAATCCACTTCGACGAGGCCATCGGGCGTTCCAGCATCGCATGGTGAATCAGGCGTGCGGAACCGGAAATACGCTTCAGGCCGTTCACGCGTTGTCCATCCCCGGCCGACAGTCTCACCAGCCGCCGGGCGGTCTCCACCGCCTGAGTCGCCGTATCAATCACGGCGTCGGCGAAAAAATCCAGCCACGCCTCCCAGTCTCCGGTCAGACGCGTTTCATTGAGAAGCTCATAGTATCGCTGACGATGCGTCTTGAAGTATAAACTCAAATAAAGCATCGGCTCTTTGAGCGCTTTCTCGGAACAAAGCAGCAGGGTAATGAGCAGACGCCCCAGACGTCCGTTGCCGTCGAGGAACGGGTGAATAGTTTCAAACTGCGCATGGGCCAGCGCCGCCTTGATCAGCGTCGGCGTTTTTTCCGGCTGGTCATGCAGAAACAGCTCCAGTTTGCCCATGCACTCCTGAAGATATTCCGGAGGCGGCGGAACAAACACCGCAGTCCCGGGACGGGCGCCGCCGATCCAGTTCTGACTCCTGCGAAACTCGCCGGGGTCGCATTCTCTGCCACGTCCTTTCGACAGCAGAACGCCATGAATCTCTTTGAATAATCGGAGTGAAAGCGGGAAACCTTCACTGAGCCGGCTCAGCCCGTGGCTCAGCGCCGCCACATAATTGCTGACCTCCTGAACGTCATCCAGCGGAGTGCCGGGCTGATGCTCAAACTCAAAAAGCAGCAGATCGGAAAGTGACGACTGGGTTCCTTCGATCATTGAGGACAGAACCGCCTCCTTGCGCACATACATGTAAAGGAAAAGCGATGTGTCAGGGAGCAGCGCCGACACGCCGTCCAGGCGCCCAAGCGCCAGCAGGGCCTGATCGAACTTTTCCCTGAGTTCAGCCGACCACGCAATGGGCGGGTCCGGCGGCAGCGGCGCCGGCGCAAAGGCTTTCGCCTTTTCTCCAACCGTCGAAATGGTGATGTAATGTCCTTGCAGGTCCCGTTTCATGGCCTTATTTCAGTTTTTGGATTAATTGGTTTTCTTATTTTAATTTATCTGTGAATTTAAAATAACGGAGTGAGGGCTGGTTGTCAAGTGGGTGATCGGCATAGCAGGGTAAATTGATTCTAAACCTCAAACATAATAATGATAAGGGTTTAGATGTCTTTTCGATTAAATCCCTGAATATTTTTTCGGGGAATTCCGATCTCTTATAATAAACTGTAAATATTGATTATTTTTCTTCACGCATGAAAAAAGAAGATGTCAAATCCCTTTAAATACGCGTATTTTTATTTTAGAATCAATTTACCGTGTCGGCATAGAGCCCTTTTATTCCCTCATACTGAGCCATTCTCTTATGGCTTGAGTGAAATTCGGCATTGTCTTTATGATATTCTGGCAACTTCCTAAAACGCGGGAATCATGTGGATGGGCTGCTGTCAGAATGTGCATAAATTGTCAATTGGATTTCCGATTTATGCATCATGCATGGCCGAAGTAAATCCTGCCTGAATCATTCCTGCGGACGAAAAGCTAAAGCTTGTCATGGTTTTCAGGCTCAATATCAGGGACTTTATCCAGCACAGTTTGAAACTTTTCCCGCGATGCCCCGCGCGCCCTTTTATTCAGATACTCCTCAGTCAGCAGCGCCGTTATTTTTTCCGCAGTCGCTGAAGCGATGAACTGGTTAATGGAGATCCCCTCCCGTTTGGCCAGTCGACGAGTTTGTTCATGCAAAGAATTCGGCAGTCGTAAAGTTAACGCGCCCATGGTATCACTCCTGTCTCGGAAAGAAGTTCCCTGGGGTCGAGAACCCTCAGACCGAATCGTCCAACGCCCCGGAAATCGCGCTTATTATAAGTGATAATCGCATCGCATCCCGCCGCGACAGCGACTTCCAACACATGATCGTCATGCGGATCAGACAGAAAAGGACGCCAGAGAAAAAATATTTCTTCATGATGGCCAATTTCACACAGATAATCGACAAAATCCCCTATGTCCTGTTCTGTGACATCATGTAGTTCCAAGCGCTTCAACGCATCCTCATACTCGAGAACCAAAGGAACTGAAATAGAGATCGAAAACTTATCATTTGGCAGAATCGATACGAGCTTAAAGGATGCGACTCGGCGGGATCTTAATGCCGCCACCAAAACATTCGTGTCGATTACAATTTTCATGTGGTATTATATAGAATACCATCACGGTGGCATTCAAGCGAAATGATTATTTTTATGCCACGTTCGGGTTTTCGGCCGTAGAGACAAGGCATGCCCTGTCTCTACAATACATCGGCGACATCTGAAGAAAAGGCGCCCGCCAATCTCAGCAAAGGATCATCTGACTGGACCGGGTCATCCTTTGACATATCTTCAAGCCAGTCTAAAATG
>CAACVI010000018.1 GCA_900659855.1 Candidatus Desulfarcum epimagneticum | reverse complement strand
TTGAATGGACAAATGGCCGGATAAAACCAGTTTGCCTTTAAAATTCATGAGTCCGGCTCCTGGAAACGATCCTTCATGCGGACGCTTTTTCAGGCGCTTTTTTCAGGTACGCCAAAACGCCTAAAACAAGTGTTCGAAGAATAAGACCCGAAATAATCAATCCCGCCAGGAAACTCGCCGCCAGCCAGATCCAGGGATTTCGATTCTTGTCCCTTGCCATGGACCAGCAATGCCACATGATCCCTCCCCAGATCAGCATATTCATGACATTCAAAAGATGACCGGCCCCCGTCATATAAATATTTTGTCCCTTGAACGGATCTAGAAAGAACCCGTTCCCGAAACCGCTGAGATATACCACCGTAAGGACGAAAAGAATAACGACAAATATCCCATATTCCTTTTTCATCTGAATCCCTCCTTTCCATCCCCGCTTCATTTTTCCCCGGACGCCTTCAAATAACGCCGCCCCCGGGGAGTCTTTAAAAACCGCTCAAAATCATCCCGCAAAAGACCGTAGACATGAAAATCCCACCGCCGGCCCTTCTGGTAAAAATACTCCCTCCACACCGCCTCCTTTTTGAATCCCACCGCCTCAAGCAGCGCCCTGGACTCCGAGGCGTACTCAATAATACGGCCATACACCTTCCTGAGATTCATTTTCCGGAACGCGTAAAGCAAAAGCAGAAACGCCGAGTTGGCGCCATGAAACGCGGCCCCGCGTTTTTTTTCAGCGATCATGATGTTGATTTCCCCGTGGCGGCTCTCCCGGTCGATATGCTCAAAAAAGGCCGGCCCCAATGGCTCGCCCTTTTTGCTTTCGACAATAAAATCCAGCCGGTCCGGCGACTTGATGTGGTCCCGGATCTCTATCTCCATTTCGTCGGGAGAGATGGGAACCGGCCGGTCGTAATACCCCATAAGCCTCATATCCCGGCGCCATTTGACCATATGCGGCAGGTCATGAACGCTGACCGGCCTTAAGTTGACCCTCCATCCCCGGATCATGCCCTTTTCTCCTTTCATGCTCTTTTTTCAATATGCCCCAGGTCCACACATCCTCGTAAACGCCGTCTCGAAACACATGCTCCCGAAGGGTCCCCTCGCGCTTGAAACCGTTTTCGGAAAGAACGGATATGTGGAGTTGAAAAGACGAGGGAGTGAAGGCGGACACCCGGGCCATGTCCAGCTCCTGGAAAAGAAAGTCCAGAAGAGTAGAGACCGCGTCCGACGCATGGTAACGGGAGGGGGCGTTTGGCGACGCCTGAAAAGCCAGATCGCAGGACCTGTTTTTCCAGACAATGTTTTGATACGAGCACAGGGCGAGGGCCTCGCCGTCCGCCGCCTCGGCGATGAAATCCCCCTTCCACCTGAACAGCTCCGCGAATCTCGCGGACAGCTCATCCAAAGACACAAACGCCCCGGCCCGCCTGAACAGATACAGGTCCTCCTGTTCATGCCAGGCCCAGAGGGTCCATAAATCCGGCGGCTCGATTTTCCTCAGAGTGGTTTCCCGGCCCATGAGCATGTGAATCGCCCCCCTT
Source organism: Candidatus Desulfarcum epimagneticum (assembly GCA_900659855.1). NCBI lineage: Bacteria > Pseudomonadati > Thermodesulfobacteriota > Desulfobacteria > Desulfobacterales > Desulfobacteraceae > Candidatus Desulfarcum > Candidatus Desulfarcum epimagneticum. Next base: position 3,694 of record CAACVI010000018.1, on the reverse strand, counting down.
CGCCTTTTAAAGCTTTTTTGGATTTTAAACTTTGCGTTGGAGCCATCATGCTATATTTAAGCGGCGTCAATCAATTGTTTTAATAGGAAAAATAAGAAAAAAGAAGACCAAATAAGGAAAAAAGGGGGAACGCGCCGAATGGCGGAGTTTTTTGGGAGCGAGACGCGCCGCCAGGGCGCCCGGACATATTCGGCGCGCCAATGATTCCGAATTTTTTTTAATCGCCACCGGTTCCGGGCGAGCGGCCCTCCCATAAGAAGATGACTTGACAACGACCGGCAGCGCAAATAAAATGTTTAATGAAAAATTAATTTTTGAACGGGACCCGAAAAAAGCCAAAGTGAGCCGGGCATGGGGTCTCTTTCGTTCAAACAGTAAATTTAAACCAGGCTCGGGCAATGGCCTGACCCATAAGAATTGATAAACTCGTAAAAAAGAATCAGACGGCATCGTAAAAATTGGAAATAAGGCAATAAAATGAAAGTATACGCGTATGAGCATACAATGGGGAAAAAAGGTGTGTTAACTTTAAAAAAACTGCCATTTAATATCGGTGAAAAAATCGAGGTGATCATAATTCCTCGTTCTAAACGCAATGCTGAAAAAAAACGATACCCATTCTGGGGGAAACCCATTACATATCTCAACCCGGCTGATCCGGTGGCGGAAGCAGATTGGGAGGTTTACAAGTGATTGTAATGGATACGCATATCTGGGTTTGGTGGATTCATAATGATGACAGATTAACCGCCGGAATCCGGGAGCGCATCCAGGCGAATGAAGATCAAGGACTGGGTGTCAGCGTCATTTCATGCTGGGAAGTCGCTAAACTTGTGGAGATAAACAGACTTGCCTTACACTGCCCGATTGACGAATGGATGGAAACGGCGCTGATTTATCCGGGGATTCAACTGCTTGAACTGACACCGGAAATATCGATTGAGTCTACCCGGCTTCCAGGTGAGTTTCACCGTGATCCGGCCGATCAAATCATTGTCGCCACTGCCCGCATTCATGAGTCTCCGTTGTTGACTGTTGATAATAAAATTTTAAAATACTCGCACGTGCGTTTGCTGGAATGATGCCGTCCCATCATTCCAGCGGGTGATCCGCAACCCTGTTATGCCCTCTTTAAATCGCGCGGAAAACAGGGTCACACAGATTCAGACAGCCGTTTCAACGAATAAATTCCATCAAGCCCTTGGATGGATTTGGGCTTCTTTTCGCGTTTGGACTCAAAACGGTCTTTGAACCTCTGGTAATGCGTCCTGACAAACGCTTTGGAGCCGATGATTCCCGAATCGGTGAAATAGCGTGTCCGATATGCGAACCTTCGGGTTCGGGTCAGGTTAAATCCGGCGTTTCGTTCCTTTTTCACAACGCCGGGATCAATGGTTCCCGCAAACTCTTTTCCCGAGGGGCTCAAGGCGCCGGTCTCATACACATATCGCCGGTATCGCCTGACTCTTTCGCCCTCGTTCATCACGTTGAATTCCACCAGGCCGAAGTCCGTGGACAAAAAACCACCCTCATTTCCGGCCTGAATGTGATGGCCCAGGGAACTCCAGCGATACGCCTCCGGGCGATCCACGATACCGGCCCGGACAGGATTTAAGTCAATATAGGCCAGGCAGTTGATGAGTGTGTTCCCATCCTCCACGATCACGCTTTTAAAACGCTCGGCCCACAGCGTTCCTTTTCGGTTGTGAAGTTTGTTGTAAAACCGTGAGAAGGTCTGCTTGATTTCTTTGATGAATTCCGAGAGATTCGACCATTTCTCCCGGAAACGCTCAATGTCGCCTTCCCTGAATTCCCGTTCGTTTCCGTAGAAGTTCACAAACCGCTCCCGGATTTGTTCGTCCGTGAAATCATGGCCCGGGCGCATTTTCACCAGTAGGTGGAAATGGTTGCCCATGACGCAAAAGCCCATGATATCAACGAAATAGATGCGTCTGAATTTTTTGATGATTTTGACCAGGGCCTCTTTTTCCACGTCCTGAAAGGGGAAACCGTCCAGAGCGGTTCGGGAAATCACATGATAGACGGTTTTTTCGCCCTTGTTGAGCATTCTGGCTGTTCTTGGCATGGGTTTTGTCCTGTTTTGTGTGTTTGGGGAATGGTTTATCGTGGAATTTTGCGCTTGTCAAGCATTATTGGCCTGTCCCCTTTATTCCCATAGGAAAAATAAGAAAAAAGAAGACCAAATAAGGAAAAAAGGGGGAACGCGCCGACGAAACAAACGGCCTTGAAAGCCCCGGCAATGCGTCATGACAAACGTTTTGGACCCGATGATGCCCGAATCTCTGAAACAACCGGCGCTCAGATCGCCGAGAGCGGCTCAACCTCCCGGCCTCATACCCATATCGCCGGTATCGCTTCAATCACCCCGGCTTCGTATAATACTTTGAATTCCGCAAGGCCGAAGTCTGTGTACAAAAAACCGTCCTCATTTCCGGACCGGATGCGATGGCCCAGGGAACTCCATCAGCACGCCTCCGGGCGATTCATAATACCTGCCCGGACAGGAGTTTTATTCGCCTGTCTCTATTATCCTTCATTGACCTGCTCACCGAAATATTATCTTGTTGACATTTTCAGATGGTGATTGTTATGTTTTAAAAATAGAACTTGCCAAACGGTTGGAGCCGCTGAGGCGAGACTGTCTTTCCGGAGCTGATATCACTCTGAAAAAATCTAAATATTGACAGCGCCGCTAAAAATTCGATCTGCCGCTATTATAGCTGTTTTTCAGCTCATTCGTCCTGCAAAACTTTATGTTTAGACCCTGATAAGCGCAGATACAGGAAAAAAATGAATACTATTTTGAAAGGCGCTGTCAAACAAAAACAAATAGATTATTGGATAAAATCTGCCGAACATGATCTGGATGTCGCTGAAACACTCTTTCAAAATGGAAAAAATGATTGGTGTCTGTTTCTTGCCCATTTGGTTCTGGAAAAAATGTTCAAGGCCATTTATGTCCAAAATATCGGCAAAACAGCGCCACGTATTCATGATTTAGCCAGAATGGCAAATATGGCAAAAATAGAGCTTGAAGAAGACACTTTGGAGTTTTTGGACGCAGTGAACACATTTAATATTTCAACAAGATACCCGGATGAAAAACTAAAATTTTACAAACTCTGCACAGCTGAGTTCACAAAGAAAAATTTTAACCAAATCAAGGAAATTTATCAATGTCTTCTGCAAAAGACAGGGCGTTAAATAAAGCAAGAAAGTTTATTGACCTGCTCAATGCAAACGGCATTGAAATTTTTGCCGCATATATGTTTGGTTCTGCTATGCGGGGCCAAACTGATGAAAACAGCGATATTGATATTGCCATTGTTTCAAAAGACTTTACCGGGGAGCCTTTTTATGATGTCCAAAAAGTAAGCAAATATAGACGGGCGGTGGATTTGAGGTTAGAAGCGCATCCTTTTTCCCTGAACGATGCCTTAAAGAATCCATCTCTTTTTTTTACCGAAATTAAAAATAAGGGGATTCAGATTATTTAACCCTGCCCTCTCCTCGCAAAATTCTGATTTTATTTCCACCGGAAAATTTCCCGATATAATTTAAATGGGACAGGCGAATAAAGCTTTGTCACGACTGCTCACACTCATGAGTCTCCGTTGTTGACTGTTGATAATAAAATTTTAAAAAAGCATTATTGGCCTGTCCCCTTTATTCA
>CAACVI010000017.1 GCA_900659855.1 Candidatus Desulfarcum epimagneticum | reverse complement strand
TGGTTCTCGAACCCAGTGATGAGGGGGGGTATACCGTTTATGTTCCAAGCCTCCCGGGGTGTGTCAGCGAGGGAGAAACCAAAGAGGAATCCATGTCAAATATCAAAGAGGCGATTGAGCTGTATCTGGAACCGATTGAAAACGACTTCGCTTTGTCACCGGATCATGAGATCATGGAAATCGCCGTATGACAAAAGTCCCGAGTTTAGGATATGAAAGGGTGAGAAGGGCTTTGCAACGGGATGGGTGGGGGGTGGTTCGTCAGAAGGGAAGTCATATTCGGCTTCAGAAGCATTTACAAGACGAGGTTCTTAAACTGACCCTTCCCGCCCATCGTCCCATCAAAAGATCTACCTTGTCGCACATATTGAAACAAGCTCGGCTTTCAGTGGACAGGTTTCTTGAACTGGTGTGAAAATATGGCCGTAGAAAGAGGAGGATAAAGGGGATAGGGAAATAATGTTTCCACATCAACAGCCCTGCGGCAAAAGAAATTTTTCAGCTCAGGCCCATTCCTCTGGATGAAAAAAAGCGAGCGCCCTCTAAATGGAATCACGCTGAACATGGGCATATGTCAAAATATCGACGCAAAAGATAAAGGCGGACCATTCGGGGGATAAACGCCGGGTCATGGGCGCGGCATGGGGTTTGGTTTTGGCTGTAGGGGCGTTTAATCAAACGCCCTGTTTTATTGAACCTGCGAATTCGATTTTGACGAAAAATGATGAATGTGTCCCCAGGTCCGGGATCATCGTCGATCCGGGGAAATTCGCCAAATCGTGAAATGGTAGAGACAAGGCATGCCTTGTCTCTACGGCCAAAACCCCGAACGTGGATCAAATCGGTTGGGTGGGCAGACCCGGAACATGGGGCCAAAACGGTTTGAAAATGAACGCGGATATCGGGCCATTGATAGATAGTCGGATGCAGGGGATTCATGGGCCTGTGGCGGTTTCTTTTGTGATTGTGGTGTGGAATGAAATTCGGAATCGCTGAGATGAATATGAAAACATGTAAAAACAGCGACACGAAATAGAAAGACGGGGCTTTTAGGGAGATTCATGAAATATTCGGATCAGAAGGAATTTACTCTTTCATCAGATGAAGACTCCCGGGGCACAAAATGAATTTCCAATTTGAAACCCACCGCTTTGGCGTACTCTTCTATTGTGGATAATTTGGGCGATATTTTTGAGTTTACATTTTCAAGACGAGAAATATTGCTTTTTTGAGTGGACAACCTGTCGGCAAGCTCTTTTTGGGTGATTCCGGCTTTTTTGCGTAGCCCGATCAGTTTTTTCCTGAGACTGTAAGCGGCTGATAATGATTCGTATTCCGCTTTTGTTTCGGGGTCTTTTAACGCTTTCTTTTTAAAATCGGAAAATGTGGGGCGTGTCATGATTGTTTAACCTCCCTCATACGTTTTTTTGCCAAATCTTTTTCTTTTTTGGGAGTTTTTCTGGATTTTTTAATAAAAGAACGCAGAATGACAATTTCCCGGCCTTTCAGCATGCAAAACAAAGAGCGACCAATGCCCTCCATTCCTTTTGCCCTGATTTCAAAGAGACCGTCTCCCATTGGCGCGGTGTAAGGTTTGCCTATAGACGGGCCATATTCCTCCAGTATCTCAGCAATATGCAAAAAATTGGCTAATATTCCTTTCGGAAATGAAAGGGTTTCCTTCTCAACTTTTTCGTTGTAAAATGTGATACTCCAATTCATGGCATAATGTTATCATTATTGATAACTTTGTCAATGAAAATAATGATATCCGCAGATTTTTTTCAGGCTCGGAGGGGCGCCGGCAAGGGCGTTTCGTGAAACGCCCTTGGTTCTTGAACCTGTGAATTCGATTTTGACGAAAAAACCGTAAATGTATCCACAGGTCCGGGATCATCGCCAATCCGGGGAAATCCGCCAAACCGTGAAATCGTAGAGACAAGGCATGCCTTGTCTCTACGGCCAAATCCCCAAGATGGGTCAAATCGATTGGGGTGGGCAGCCCCGGAATATGGGGCCAAGAAAGTATTATTTTCCTGTCCCCATGTTGTTACAAATTAAAGGAATTCTCCCAAGAATCAACCTGTTCCATTTTGGAACAGATTGCCGCAGATCATAGCCGTGGATCGCGGGCCATTCAATGCATAAACGCCGGGTCATGGGCGCGGCATGGGGTTTGGTTTTGGGGTAGGGGCGTTTCGTGAAACGCCCTTTTTTATTGAACCTGCGAATTCGATTTTGACGAAAAATGATGAATGTGTCCCCAGGTCCGGGACCATCGCCGATTTTGGGAAATCAACAGATTGGCAAATTGCAGAGACAAGGCATGCCTCTACCCTCGAAACCCTCAACGCGGGTCAAATCGGTTTTCTTTTTCATCGTCTATGATGACAAAGGTTTTTGAAATTTCTTTGGAGCTGTGCTGCCGGGCGGTTTTCTTCAGGTAAACATTGAGTTCAAAAGAGCCGGAGTCAAAGTCGGCCCGGTTGAACTTTTTGGTCAAGGTCTTAATTCTGATAAACTCGTAAAAAAGATTGGGATGGCTAAGTTAAAAATTCGATATACAAGGCGTAGCGCTTATTTTTAATTGAGGCAATACATGTAGTATGCCTCAATTAAAAATAAGCGCTGCAACACAGTAGATCGGATTTTTTACGACGCCATCAATTCTGATCATTTAAAAACATCTTTTTATAGGCTTTGGCAGCGTTGATCAGTTTTTCATTGGGAGCGGGCGGGAGTTCTATGGCTTCATAAAATACAGCGGCTGATTCGGCGGATAATTTTATGATCCGCTCTTTTTCAATGACATGGCTTGCTTTTTCCAATGCGGATTGAATCATGAACTGGTTGATAGTGGCGCCCATAATTTCAGCCGCCCTGGTGATGGTTTCGTAAGCATGCGCGGGTATCCTTGCCGAGACCCTCGGATTCGAAACGGGGAGGGGTGATTTTACCGTTTGCATTTTTGGCTCCTTTGTTTTTGCGATTTATATTGGCTAACATTCTGGCGCCAAAATGTCAAAAGACGAATGTGTCCCCAAAAAAAACTCAAGGGGTTGGAGATTTTCTCCAACCCCTTTTTGGATGGGTGTTTTTGATGTTTTAAACGGCGCCTCTTCTTTTTCAGGTTTCGCCGCCTCAGACCACTTCAATTCCATGCCGCAAAATTTCTTTGGCAAACGGATGGGACATATTGAACTCATTGACGTGGAAAGGGTGGGGCTCAATGCGTATGTCCACTTTTCGGGTCAGTTTGGCCAGCTGCGCGCCGACCTCAAATTTGTCCTCGACCGTTTCAAGGGTCACAGCCAGATCAATGTCGCTGTCGGCATTCTGGGTTCCTTTTGCGTGGGAGCCGAAAATGAACGCCCTGACAACCGGAAAATCATTTTTTCTTAAAACCGCCAAATAATTTTTTATGATGTCATCAGTTCGTTTTTGATCCATTCTCTGAACTCCTTGATTTTTTCCACCCATTCTTGTGTAAATGCCTTTGAACATTTTTGATGGAACTCGAATTTAAAATCATCATATCGGGCCTGAATATTGAAGCGTGTCACAGTCTGGAGAAAATCTTTCTGGTTTTCAGTCAATGTCAAAGAGGATTTTTCGGCGATCATCAGTAGATTGTGAACGTGGGGTGTCGCTGTGTCAACATGTTTGACGTAGTATGCTTTCAGCAATTTCTCAATGACAAGGTGACCAATAAACAGGCACCACGCATAATCTTTCGAGGCAAAAAGATTATTCATAGTTTTGAAATCTTTGTCAGAGCTTTTTGTCCAATAATTTATAATTTCCCCTTTGTCCATTATCCCCTTCAATTTGTCTCGCTATGATGAATTTGATTTTTTTAAAAGGAAAAATAAAATCTTCAGTTTTTTATTTTGGGAATTCCGAGGTCTTTGCATATCTTTATTGCTAAAATATTTCTGATTTCATTATGTCTTGGAACGGCTGATCTTTTATTTAACACAGGGTTTTGCCACCATGAATGTCTTCCGCCTTCTCTTAAAAATTCACATCCATTAGTCCGAAGATATTTTAAAAAATTTCTTCTTTTCATAAAGAAATACGTTCTTCTTGATAGTCATCGCCTACCGCCATTACAGCATCATAACGATTAAACTCCAAGGCTTCTTTTAAAGTTATCTCAAGACTTTTTAATAATTCTCTACGGGTTGGTTCCTGACAGTTCACACCGGGAATTTCAGTTATCCATCCAATCCACCAATTTCCGTCTTGTCTGAGAACGGCAGTAAATGAGTTGTTCATGTAACCTCCTTTTTTTGTATGATGGACTGGTTATGTCCGTAGCCAGTTGACATAAACGGCCATTATGGGACGTTGAAAAAATGGGTATGGTTCCGAGCCGCTACAATTACAGACAAGCATTTAATACTAATTCCATAGACAAGCGCCTTTTTAGTGGTTTCGCTCAACCTCGTTTTATCAATCACCCCGCCTCCCCTTAACCAATCAATAATAAATCAAAAATAATCATTTCAAATTGGTGTCTTCGTTCGGGACAATTGATAAAACGCTAAACAATTATGTAAAAAGAACTCCGGCCCCCCAAAAAAAAGCCGATGGGGATCATTTCGCCTGTCTTACGCATTCTAAGTTTTCCTTGACGCGCTGAATGTAGCGGTGGGCAGGTGGCAGTATCTCCAGGGCTTTTTCATAATATTTAATCGCCTGATCGTAGTCGCCCTTGTTGAATAAGCTCTCTACCATTATGTTATAAAACGCTCCAGTGGCAATAACATTTTTTCCTGATGAAATATCAACGTTCAAAGCGATAAGCATTCCAATAGCCGCGATGACAATTCCAAACCGCCGTTTTATATTTTTAATTATTTCAGCTCTTTACATATTCAATTTAAAGCTGTTTGTTTTTTGCCGTTTTTAATCTCATTACCACCTTTTTCCCGATTTTTCAAACAATTTTTGACACCACAAAACTATCCACTAAAAACGGACGTTAAAATGTTATTGGCCTGTCCCCTTTTTCCCTCTTGCGACTCCAGCCATTTTTTAAGGTTTTTCGGGCGTACCATAGGCGTGCTTCAGGGTTGTCGCATTTCTCCAAAATAGCCAGATTGTGATACCAAGTGATTTGTGCAAGCGTTTCTTGCACAATTACCCGATCTGACCAAGCCTCGGCGAATTTCCGCATATACTTGAGGTTGCGTGGCGAGAAACCGCTCATCTCCGGGAAGGCGGTTTTGAGATCAGTGTCTGAGACTCAATGGATTTCAGCCAAAGACTATTGATGCCTGTTCAATGGCGATCGGGCGCATCGGAAACCACTTCGATTGCCGAATTTACAATCTCTCGTCTGACCAATTGCTTGAATACTTCAACGAACTCCTGACTTCTCATTCCTGGAGCGCGGTCAAGATTGATTTGTATGGCCTGAAGTTTTTCTATACCAAAGTTCTGAATAAAACATGGGATGATATTCCTCTCGTTGCGCCACAGCTTTGCCACCCATTTGCTTGAAGCGGGCGCTGATCTCATTGAACTCGCGGCCGAAATGGGGGTCGGGCCGTCAGAACAGTCCGATTTTATTTTAAACCGATTGAATTCCGCCTTTTGAAATGACCTTAAACGCCCCATTTGGGGCATAAAATGAAATTTTGACTGAATGTCAATTTATGTTTCATTCAACGGGTTTATTTTCAGAGGCATGGGGTTCAG
>CAACVI010000016.1 GCA_900659855.1 Candidatus Desulfarcum epimagneticum | reverse complement strand
CTCTTCCTTGGGCAGGTTGATATTAAGGTTCAAGGTCTGGTGGACCTTATCCTTGATGTAGTTCTGCAGGTAACGGATCTCCAGGCATCCGCAGGTCTCACAATATTCCCGGACATACTTGAGCTCATCCTTTTTAGAACGGGTATAAATGAGGAACCGTTCGTGACTGGGCTGTGCTTTTTCAACGAGATACTTTACATGCAGCTCCTCCAGCTCGGTATTTGCCTGCTGAATAGTGTATTCCGCTCCAAGGGTCTTCAGTAAAAACTCAGAATCGCCGGATTCATCGATAAACACAGCGACAGTATGTTGCTCGTATATATCCCGAAGGTCATTTTTGAACCACTGATCAATCATGAAGCAATCCCTTCTTTCAACCAGCCCTTTTCAGACAATACACTATAAGCCAACTGAATCTGGCGAGACGTAAATTGCTGTTTGCGATCATTCCATTGATAAACTTTAGAGACCAGCTGTTCTATCGTGGTGGCGTTTTCTTTTGTAGCCACCCAGTGAACCGTCGCCAGCAATTCCATGCCAAAGGGTGATTCGAAGCCCTCAACTAGTTTAGACACCTTATCGAAGTTCTGTTTTGTCTTTGGGTGTTTTTGTAGAAAATTTGAAGCATCTTCGTAAGCTCCCGGAACCAGTCTGAGTTCTTTATCCGGTCTGTCTCCACCGTCTGCATAGCCGGACAGCAAGTGGCCCTCTACTGCATTTAATACATGTCGAAGGTTTTTCGCATAGGGGCCGTAGAGGTTCTTTTGATATTTTAAGCGGAGCGGTTCGCCGCTTTCCTGTAGGAAATACATCAGTTTATGCACTTCAAGCAGCGACACAAAGGGATCTAATAAACCGGCCAAATAGCGATGCATTAACTCAACCAGAGCCGCTCGACCGGGAGTCATGTTGGGTACTTTGCGGTTCTTCACCATCTTCTCGGCTTCAGGAGCTCCCTTGGGCTCAAAAACGACAATCTCAACACCCGAGAACGTGGAGAGTTTATTTTCGATACGTTCCCGCACCTCATTCCAATCAAGCCCACCCAATCCACAACCAAGGGGCGGAAGCGCGATGGATTTGATATTCAGCTTAGAAATGACCTCAGCCAGATTCTGGAGGCCCGACTCGATGTCCTCCATACGACTGGCGCCACGCCAATGCCGTTTGGTCGGAAAATTGATAACATATTTAGGCCCAATCAGCGATCCGGTTTGATGCACGAACATTTTACCTGGCACGACTTCCTTTTGCTTACAGGCCGCCTCGTAAACTTTGAAGTTATCTGGAAAACGCTTCTTAAATTGCAAGGCGATGCCACGCCCCATGACACCCACGCAGTTGACCGTGTTGACAATCGCGTCTGCTTCTTCCTTGAAAATATCGCCTGCTTTATAAGTAATCATAATAAAATCCTCCTTAATAGTACCAGTTACGCTGAAGAGCCACGGGCGGCCGATGCGTTGCTGAGGTTAAAGCAGCGCTTACCTGCTGAACTTGCGTCTGCGAATAGACACCAATCGCTTCAACCAGTGACCATGGAAACTGCTCTTCCAGTAAAAATTCGGCTTGTTTTTGCTCTCGGCAATCTTTCCAATTCGTCGCACCAACTGAACTCCAATCCACTTGGTTCAATTGTGATAGGTTGTTGAAGTCATCAAAATAGAAAGAACCTGCATTGGAGTTCGTAAAAACCCACCTTTTCCCATACTGGTTTGCCCAGTCAACCGTTTGAACAAGATCGGCCTGTAGGTGCACAATCGGAGTCTGTCCACCACGATAAGTAATTTCCGGATGATTGTTCATGTGAAACATATACAACATGACTGATCGTGGGCAGAAATAGAATGGCACACAATCGCCGACATGGAGATTTGGATAACTATTCAATGTCTTTGCCAATCTCCTGTCTTTAATAGTACTCATTCCAATGGTTGTTCCCGGTAATTGAACGCCTTGAACCGCCGCATCACTCCACAAGCAACCTTGGCTGACAATCGATGCCAGCCTGTCCACATGAACAATGTGATAAATCTTCGGATTGGCCGGGATATTATTGCTCATATCAACAAACTCCCTTTCTGTGTATTCCGTGTATTCTGTGGTTCATAAATTTCTCCCTACCAGTCCGCGTTGAGGTACTTTTTAAGTTGTCCTGCATTGAGCGCCTCGTAAGGGATGCCTCATGGGGTCCGCGTTCCCCGTCCATGATCCACGGCGATGCCCTGTGGGGGCGGCCCTTGCGGCCGCCCTTTCCGGCGCCGGCGCAAAGGCTTTCGCCTTTTCTCCAGCCGTCGAAATGGTGATGTAATGTCCTTGCGGGTTCCGTTTCATGGCCTTATTTTAAGTTTTTGCCTGTTTCTATTTTTTAATTATCAGTGAATAAAATTTTTAAAGATTCAAAGTCGCGCCAATCCTTATGGGTTCGGCCTCCTTTACCGCATCACCTTATCTCTTAAATCTTCATAGGTGGCGATTATATCATATTTTATGCCGGCATGCCCCAAAGCGGCAAAGTGTTTTTTTGCATAATCTATCTTTCTTTTCTCAATTTCTTTCAGCTGCAAGGTCTCCATACTTCCCTTTGTTTCCGCTATAAAATAAATATACTTAAACGCGTCTGTGTCAAATACGATAGCCCAATCGGGATTGTAATTTCCCACCGGCGTCGAAATTTTAAAACCATTGGGCAATTTGGCGTAAACCAGGACTTCCCCGCTCTCCAGATCAGTCGCAAACGCGCGTTCGGTTTCGGAGTCTGTTTTCAGGTAGTCATAAACATGTTTCCTGACTTTCAAAATATTGGCGTTCAAAGAGCCTTGAAAATGGTTAATCGTAAAAATTTCATCGCTCCAGGTCTCATCCGTTTTGGAATAGACAATATGATCAATTAAGGTCGTGGCTTTTTCATTGTTTATTATTCTTGAAACTTCCCGGATAAAACTTTCCGGGTTTATCCTGAAATGACCAAAAGCGCCCGGCCGTATTTTTTTCAAAATAGCCACGATGGTTTTTCGGGTCAGCCGGGTTTCTTTTGCGATCTCCGCCACCAGGTCATATTTCACCGCGCCCAGAAAAGAATCCGCTTTTCGGGTTATATTTTTACGTTTTACCATGCTGTCGCCGGCCTTCAGGCTCGCTTCGTCCATGGTTTCTTTCTGCTCGCCGGCCGTGATATTCACAAACACTTGCTTAACAGACAAGGCGCTGTCTATGGCTGTGACACTTTTTTTAATCAATTCTTCACTGTCAAAATCCACTTCATAAACGGTTTTGACTTTTATCTTTTCCCATAAATCCTGAAACTCTTGTTTTGCAAAATTGTCATTGGGCTCTAAAACAGGCTCATTGATGGTGTCATTTTTTTCATTATGGGCCGTTTTAAAGTTTGCGGAGTCATAAATCTCCCGCATAAGAGAACAGACGTTCGCTTTAAAAGGCAGGAGTTTTTCCGGAATGTCCACGCTGTTGTTTTCTATGTCATTGATGAGCGTGTCCGTGATTTTATAGTCGCGGTCCACATATCCTTTTTCTTTAAATTTAAAAATGAGATCCATGGCGGATCGATCGTCAAAAATAAATTCTTCTCCCTTGTCATTTTTAAGAACCCGGTCTTTCAAAATATCCGGGGTCAGCAGGGTCGGACGGTCGGAGAGCGACTCCACGATCTCTTTTTGAAGCGCTTTTGCGAACGTGTCGTAAGATTCACTTGCCACAACGGTCAAGGTGTTGAGATTAAAAAAATCATTATCCAGAACTGAAAGATCCATTCTCTCGCCTTCGCTGTTGACGCATATCCTTAAACCCCGGCCGATTTCCTGTCTTTTGCTTATGGCGGACCGGCTGTGTTTAAGTGTGCATATCTGGAACACATTGGGATTGTCCCATCCCTCTCGCAGGGCCGAATGGGAAAAAATAAAACGGGTGGGCTCGTCGAAACTCAGCAGCCGCTCTTTTTTTTTCATAATCAAATCATAGGCGCTCACGTCATCGCTTCCGCCTTCTGATCTCTTCTCTTTGGAATCTACAAATTTCCCTTTTTTATCCACTGAAAAATATCCCTGGTGAATCTTTTCAGCGGGATATTTATGGATATAGTCCTGATACGCGTCATCAAAAAGTTCCAGCTGCGCGGTCGCCCTCTGATATTCTTCCTCAAACACACGGGCGTAATCGCCTTTTTCATCCGCTTGATCGTAATCGCGATATTTCACCACTTCATCAATAAAAAAAAGGGATAGCGTCTTGATCCCCCTTTTATGCATGAGCCGTTCTTTTTCCAGATGAGACTGTATGGTTTCTCTGATCTGAATGCGCCTGACATGATCTTCGTCAACATCTCCAATGCTCTGCCCGGAATATATTTCAATCCCATTGGCAAAGGAGACTTTATTGGTTCGCCCGTTAATCTCTTTGACCACAAACCCTTTATACTGAATAAGCTCTCCGGACAACTGAAACAGATCATCCTTTTCCTGTGTTTTCCTGAGCGTTTTTTTAATGCCTGTTTTTCGTTTTATTTCCAGTTCAATATGGGCGGTGGGGTAATGTGTCGCGCTGATGTTTATTCTGTCCAGAAACAGATAGCTGTTGGTTCCGCTGTTTCCCACCACTTCGATTCCCTTGACATTGATTTTTTTTACCAGTTTCTGATTATAGGCGTCAATGGCGTCCAGCCGATAAATCTTGTTGTAATCTTTCTTATGGGTGGCGGAATACCGCAGCACAAATAAAGGATCAAAGTCCTGCAAACGGGATTCCGCCTTGTCGCCGAATCGTTGGGGCTCGTCAATGATTAAAATGGGCCTGGCTCTCTTGATGATATCAATGGGTTTTTCCGATTGCATCGCATCCAGCCTTCGATAAATTTTCCGCGACTCTTTGCTTCTGCTGGCAAACGCCTGATAATTCATAATCAACACTTCAATGTTTGAAGTGTTGGCAAAATTTTTAATGTTGGCGATGTTGGATTTGTTTTTTGTGTTATAAATATAAAATCGAATTTTTTTGCCATACTCTTCCTGAAAATGATCCGCGGTTATCTCCAGGGATTTATGAACGCCTTCCCGGATGGCCACCGAAGGGACCATAATAATAAACTTGCTCCAGCCATACTGTTTATTCAGCTCATACATGGTTTTGGTGTAGACATAGGTTTTGCCTGTGCCGGTTTCCATCTCAACGGAAAAATGAATTTTTTCATTCAACTTCGCCAGTTCACGAACCGTCTTTAACGCCTGTTTTTTTTGAACCTCCTGAACATTCTTTAATATTTCATCTCCGGTAAGCTCCAGCTTTTTGTTTGAAAATATTTCTTCGATATAAACGTTTTTTCTGTCAACGATCTCTTTTCGCTCGCCTTTTTTCTGGCCTTCAAAGCACTCCGCCACCGCCATTGCGGCGCCGGTCTGGTATTGTTGATGTTTAAATTTTAATTTCATTTATTTCTGGCCTGTTTATGGAAACATTTTATGGGCATTTGTTTTTTCTGCCACTATATCACTGTGATGGCCGTTTCAGGAGAAAGCCGTTTAAAACGCTCTTCGACATTAATTCTGTCTTTATCATCGACAAATCCGGCGTCTTTGAAGACCGCTTTAAATGGTTTCAGAGCGGCTATTTCATCGATTATTTTAAAATTGATGTTTTTGTCAAAACAGGCGACCAGGGCGTTGGTCTGCACGATAAAGACCGTGTTGCCGAGGATCTCTTTGGTTTCAATGGGAAGGTCAAGGGTCAAACCGAGATCGAGGATGACCTGGGTGAGCAGGTCTTCCGGCGCGCGGTCTTCCTTGATGTTGCTGATTAAATCAAGGATATCCATTTGTCCCAATTTGTCGGGATGGTAATAGACATCTTTCATGTTGGTGGAGGCGGTTTTGTAAACCCGGAAACCTGTGTCCAGCCTGCTCGAATCCACTGGATCTTCAAGCAGTTTTAATTGCCTGTTCTTTTTTTCAAGGTCTTCTTTTATCTTTTTCCCGGCGCGACGGATTCTTTCTTTTCCTATTTCGGCTATTGTTTCGTATCCCGCTTTATGGGCTTCTGATTTTTCATCGGTTTTTTCCGGGAGTTGGACCATGATGAATTTTCGTTTGCCGTTGTCTTCGGCGTTTAGCTGCATTACTGCGTGGGCTGTGGTGGCTGATCCTGCAAAAAAATCCATTACAATATCGTCATTCTTTATCCCCATATGAATTAGTTTTTCGATAAAAAATGGCGATTTTGGATAATCTGGATTGATATCATTAAATATTTTTTTAAATTCCCTGTTTGCAACATCAGTAGAAATATCGCCTCCCCACCAGAAAGATTTGGATTTAGATGTCCGTAAGAATTCTTGGTCTCCATCATCTGATTCTTCGTCAATATCCTCATCATTTTTAATGTTTAAGTAAACTCTATGTTCAATACCCCACTTATCCTTCTGTTTCAAATATTTGGGTTGCAATATTCCTAAATTTTTCTTTACCGTGTCAACTCCCCATCTCCAGCGACCGTCAGAACCATCACCTCTCAAAGGAACGATCTCGATATCCTCATCCGTCTCACCCTGTAGTGAACATGTTTTCTTGGATTCGTTGTAGAAAATAGGGAAATACATATTAGGCCTATCTTCACGCCTGTCTGGCCTCCCCCTCTTTCTCAGATCTCGCAAAGCATATTTGTTACCGTTTTTGTCAGTATATTTATATTTAGCCAACTGCTCTTTCGACATTGGCAACCCGTTGGATATGAATTTATTTTTTGAGTATACTGATAAATATTCATGACAGGTGGCTATGTTTGCTTTATCGTTTCTCCCCTTCATGTTGTTGATGATAGTAAGTGTGGCGATGTGGTTGTCTTCTCCAAACACTTCGTCACACAATTTTGTAATATTCCTGACTTCATTATCATCAATGCTGATAAAAACAACCCCGTCCTCCCTAAGAAAATCCCGAGAAACAATCAGCCGCTCATACATCATGCTCAGCCAGTCGGAATGAAACCTGCCGTTGGAATCGGTGTTTTTAAAAAGTTTGTCGCCATCCTCATCCACGGCCCCGATCTCTTCCTCATACTCATTCCTGCCGACTTTGAAATCATCTTTGTAAATAAAGTCTTTCCCGGTATTGTAAGGCGGGTCAATATAGATCATCTTGATTTTGCCCAGGTACGACTCCTGCAAAATTTTCAGGACTTCAAAATTATCCCCTTCGATGTAAAGGTTTTCCGTTGTGTCAAAATCAACGCTTTCTTCCCGGCACGGTCTCAGGGTCTTGGTGATGGGAGTGTTCGCTTTTAACAGCGAAGCTTTTTTGCCCGGCCAGTCCAGGCGGTAGCGCTCATCGTCATCATCCGCCAGAACATCGGACAGGCTCTGTTTCAGCAGATCAAAATCAACGGCTTTTTTGATTGTTCCGTCTTTGTCTTTTATTTCAGTGATGACATGGGGAAAAAGTTTGGCGATCTGTTCAATATTTTTATCAGCCAAATCGGGCGTCTTCATTTTAAGCTTTTCCATCATGCGTTATTTTCCTTTATAGACTTGCAGGCGCTTCTGTCGTTCCAATAAAGATTTATTCAACTCAACTTTTCTGTTAAACTGTTTTTCTCTTTTAATTTTACCGCGTAGTGCGGCGATCTCTTTTTCCAGGCGTCTAATCTGATTGTCCGCGTCAATGATCGCGGCAAAATCGCCCCGGCTCCTGGCTTCGTTATGAACAAACGCTTTAATGATTTTTTGACACACTTTTTCCAGGTCAATGCCCGTGAAATCAAAATCCGGGCGCTGATTCCATGCCGAAAAATAGTAATTCCGGGCGGCGGCGCTCTTTTTTCCGGCCATGCCTTTTAAAGTGACGCCGTAAGCCATCTCGTCTTTATAAACAAACTGGTATAAAATCGGATATGGAATCGCCGCGTCAACGACCTTGAGAATATTTTTGGGGATGTCCCGCTCTTTAAGCTCGATTTGAAATATCTGTATTTCCGTCACACTGTCGGTTTTGCTTATCCCGACGGTATCCTGGGCAAGTTTATATTTCCAGGTTATTTTTTGAATTTTACGGATGAACTCATTTTGCATTTTTGAGCTTAACGCGGCTCTTTCATAAAATTTGCTTTTGGCGATAAATTTATCGACCATCGCACTGTCAGGCAGTTTAAATCCAGCATCCATCATTATTGAATCACCATAAAGGCAAGCAGTTCAAAATCATCCAGCCCTTTGATACTGTTCGTCAAAGCGGTTGTGCCGCCGTCGGAAAAAAGGCTGTCCACATCGCTTTCATCTTTCACATTCAAGATAGATTCCACAACGCTGTTCAGCAATGCGGAGCAGCGCTCCATTTTCTTGCCGTCTTCCGTCTCCTGGTTAAAGCATTCGTAAACTGCTCTGATGGGCCGATCTTTCCCTTTGGAAACCGCCCAAAGTATATCAAGGGTATTTTTTACATTGAGATGGTTGGAGAGTATCCCGCCGTTTTTCTGTATATAAACCAGGTAAAACGGGTGCAATGGGTTGGCGCTGTCAATATTGATGTCGCTGTTGACATTTTTCAGGACAAACACAACCCCTTCATGGATGCCCCTTTCAGCATTTTTTTCACAGACCGAATGAAGCCCGTTGGGGGCGCCGTCCAGGCTTCCGTTTGTTTTGATATAATTCACCAGGTCCATGCGAAAGTCATTGAGCCCCAAATCGGTGATGGAGACCCCTGATCCGATGTCCTCAATATCAACGACTTCTTCCTGAAGTTTTTCCAATTGTTTTTTCCTGAACAGCAAGTCGGAGGATTTGTTGGTGAGCACATTGTCTTCCCCGGTCGCGGTCATATCGACGATAAACATTTTGCTTTCAACTCTGCTTTTCAGATTGATATAATCATCCAGGGAAAGTTGGGGCCAGAAGTTGATGAGCTGAATCTCTTTATTGCGTGATCCGATTCTGTCTATTCTGCCAAATCGCTGAATAATACGAACCGGGTTCCAATGGATGTCATAGTTGATCAAGGTGTCGCAATCCTGAAGGTTTTGTCCTTCGGAGATGCAGTCAGTGGCGATTAAAATATCTATTTCAGGCGCATGCTTATTTTTTCGCTCTTTGGATCGAGGGGAGAAATGGGTCAAAATAGTATTAAAAGAATAATCAATGTCAAGGGTGGTTCTGTTTTGGTTTGAGCCGGTGATTTTCGCTGTCTCCAGGCCATGTTTCTCTTTATTGCGCCGGGCCAGATTTTCATAGAGGTAATGGACGGTGTCCGCAAAAGCGCTGAAAATGAGTATTTTTTTATTGTCGCCATTGATGGGATTCCGGATTTTATTTTGAATAAACGCTTTCAGATCTTGCAGCTTTTTGTCATGCTCCGGTGTTACGGGACGCGTTTCATCCAGCAAAGCGTTTGCAATCTCAAAATCGGCCCGCAAATCCATTTTCCAGCCGGAGGTGTTCATATCGGCCAAATTTATTTTTATTTTGTCCCCGATACTGAACTCATCATCCAGCCAATCATCGCTTTCAGCGTCTAAATTGACATCATTAACCTGGGGCTCATCCGCATACAATGTTTTCCCGTCACGCTCAAACTTTTCAATTTTATCCAAACTGTTTTTTATTCCGTTAATTAATTTGCCAAGTGTGATTCTAAAAGAATCGACCGAGCTTTCCAGTCTTTTAAGCAAATTAACCCGCATGAGCGTTTGCAGACTTTTTTCCCGATGGGCCTGCCTAAAACTCCCTCCTTTGTTTGTGCTGGTGTCATACAGTTCGTCGTAAAATTCCTTTTTTCTCGCAAGTATGTAATCAAAAGGAGAGTAAAGGGACATGTTCAACCTGGAAAGCTCCCTGTATAAATCGGAAATTCTGATAAAACCCTTTAAGTCTGTGATGTCCGCCCGGTGTGTGATGGGTTTTCGGCGCGTCGGGAAAGCGCCGATTTTTTTCATATCATAATATTTTTCGATATGCTTTCTGCTTCTGGCTATGGTCACGCTGTCCAGCAATTTAAAGAAGTCGAAATTGGCGCTGAGGCGATTCACCAATTGCCCGGTTGTTCTTTCTTCCACATTCTCTTTTGTCCAGGCATTAAATATTTTTTGTGAATTTTTTAAAATGGTGTCAACGGACTGGCTCACCTCCATTTTGTCATCGATTATCCCGGTTTGACCTTCATAAGCCAGGGCGATCTGATTTTTAAGGTCGGTGAATTTATTGTTGACGGGCGTCGCCGACAGCATTAAAATTTTTGTTTTAACGCCGGCTTGCATGACCTGATGAAGCAGTTTTTGATACCGTGTGATTTTATTTTTTCGGGGGGCGTTGTTTCTAAAATTATGCGACTCATCAATCACCACCAGATCATAATTCCCCCAATTGATTCGGGACAGGTCAATCCCGTTTGACATGCCTTTATCTCTGGACAGGTCTGTGTGGTATAAAACATCATAGTTCAACCGGTCCTTCACCAGCGGATTGTCATCATAATTAGTGCCTGAACGGAAAGTAAGATTTTGAATAATTTCAATGCGTCATAGCTTTTTTTTATTTTGAAGATTTTCCGGGTTTATGCATTTATCACTTGCATAAACGACCCATATCCATTATATAAGTTATTGTATTAAATAAAAAATAGTGGATTCGGCATGATTTCTCACAATCGCGCCTTATGAGTAAAACCCGAAAAATCTTCAGGAAAAATGTTATGCGAAAAATCACAGAAATGCAACTGAAAATTGGTCAGGTTCCCATTTCAGACATTAAAATTGATCTTCTTTCCCGCGATGAAATTCCCCAATTATTGATGGGATTGCAGGCAATAGACTCAAATCGAAAACTGCGAGATGAGGTTTTTAAGATTTTAAGAGGCATTGTTCCCAAAAAAATTGATCCGGATAACGGCAGGCCCGGCATGGATTTATGGAAAATTCTGGTCCTGGGGGTTTTGAGGTTAAACTCCAATTGGGATTATGACAAACTGCATCATATTGCCAATGAGCACAAGACGGTTCGTGAATTTTTAGGGCACACGATTTATGAGTTTGACCGGAAATACGCCTTGCAGACCATCAAAGATAACCTGCGTCTGCTGAGCCCGGAAATTCTGGACAAAATAAGCCGGCTGGCGGTCAGGGCCGGTCACAAACTGAAAGGCGCCTCGGATCTTTCCGGGCGGTGCGATTCATTTGTAGTGGAAACGGATGTGCATTTTCCCACCGATATCAATCTGCTCTTAGACGCTGTCCGGAAGATTCTGGCTCACATCAGCCGCGCATGCTCTGAAGCGGGAGTTGCCGGCTGGAGGCAGCATCGGCACAATTATCGAAAAATAAAGAAGAAGTTCAATCGGATCAACAAAATGAAGCGTTCCACATCAAAGAGTTCTGAGAAAAAAGCGATCCGGGACGCCTTGATCATGGAGGCCCATCAGGAGTATATTGATCTTGCGGGGTCATATGTGGAGCGGGCCGGTGAAAGCCTGAAAGCTTTAAAACACGATTTCGAAAACACGGCCCGGGCCATGGTGGTTGAGCATTTTGTCTCCCACGCCAATCGGCAGATCAATCAGATTCGCAGACGGGTGATCCAAAAGGAGACAATCCCGCATCATGAAAAGGTTTTTTCCATATTTGAAGAGCACACGGAATGGATTTCAAAGGGAAAAGCCGGCGTCCGGCAGGAACTGGGTTTAAGAGTATGTGTGCTTGAAGACCAGTATGGATTTATCCTCCATCATCATGTCATGGAAAAACAAACGGATGAAAAAGTGACGGTTTCGATGGTAGAACAGACGAAAAGCAAATTTCCCGGTCTCAGGGCGTGCAGTTTTGACAAAGGATTTTACAGTCCCGACACCGCGCGAAAGCTTAAAAAATATCTTGACCTTGTGATTCTTCCCAAAAAAGGCGCGCTGTCCAAAAAGGACAAAGAAGTGGAGCATTCGCCGGATTTTATAGCCGGGAGACGTCGCCATTCCGCTGTTGAGTCAGGGATAAACGCCCTTGAGAATCATGGGCTGGACATCTGCCGGGATCACGGGATTTTCGGGTTCAAACGGTATGTCGCTCTATCGGTCACGGCTCGGAATATTCAGATATTAGGGGCCATGATTCAAAAAAAGAGACTGAAACGAATCAAGCGGAGAAAAGGGCAGACGCCGTTGCGGCAGGCCGCATAGAGTCGGCTGGAAAATCCATATCTCCGGGTCATACAGGAGAGGTTCGCCCGGAGACCTGTAAAGTGAATAAAAATGGACGAAATTTCGGACGAGACGGCAAATTGAGGCAAAAACAGAACTGGAAAATTTCCCGGGGGAAATAAAATCAACCTCGCGCAGGGGGTTTTCGTTCAGGCACTAATTATTTAAAAAAGTTTGCCAGTTGGCGCCCAATTTTTTAGGGCATAAAACAAGAACCGTTCTGTTTCTTTCCTGATAGTATTTCATGACGCCCAGGGCGGAAAAAGTCTTGCCAAGACCTACGCTATCCGCAAGAATACAGCCATTGTGCCGCTCTAATTTATTAATGATTCCAAGGACGGCGTCACGTTGAAAATCATACAGTTTATTCCAGACCGCCGATTCTTTAAAACCGGTTTTTTCGTTGGCAAGCTCCTCTTCGGATATATCTTCCAGAAATTCGCTAAAAATATTGTGAAGCGTCAAGTAATAAATAAATTCCGGCGAATTTTCTTTATATAAATCGGCAATGTAATCAAGGACCTCCGAGGTGACATCTTTTAACGCTTTTTCATCTTGCCATATTTCTTCAAAATTTTTGGCGTATTCCCGCGTGGTGTCGGGATCATCGGTCTTGATGATTTGATTTAAGATGGCATTGTCTTTTTGATAACCGAATCCGGCGGCGCTGAACTCATTGATGCCCATGTAAACAAAACGATTTTCATCTTTCCCTAAACTTAAATGCGGTTGAATGTATTGATTGCCCGCGTTTGTTTTAAAGGACACTTTCTTCTCTATCCATGTTTTACATTCCAGGGCAATGGCTTTCCCTTTGAGTTCGTTTTTTAAATTGATTTCAAAATCAGAGCCGCTGATCGCCTTTTTACGATAATTGGAATTGATTTGGAACTGTCTTTGCTCTCTTTTGTTTTTATCAAGTTCTATAAAAGTGGGGTCTGTGAAAACAAATCTCAGTCGACCCATTTGGCTGAGTTGTTTTTTTAAAACTTTATAGCCGTAGATAGAAAATATGCCGACCGCAATGTCAATGGCGCAGCCTTTTTGGATGCTTTTTTTTAAGTCATCACCCACTTTATCTGTTTTATTGTTGAAACTTTTTATCACAATAAATAGCAATCCTGTTTAATGGCTGTTGGCGACGCGAACAAGTATTGAATGGACAAAAACTTTATGCGACAATATTTTCACACCACTTTAAGAAACCTGTCCGGTTCCAGATACAGTCCAATCGCCTCTTTGATATTTGACATGGATTCCTCTTTGGTTTCTCCCTCGCTGACACACCCCGGGAGGCTTGGAACATAAACGGTATAACCTCCCTCATCACTGGGTTCGAGAAGCG
>CAACVI010000015.1 GCA_900659855.1 Candidatus Desulfarcum epimagneticum | reverse complement strand
TCTCAATATTGACGACATCGTAAAAATTTTTCTTCGTTTTGTTATTCTGGATCGTTCCGGGTGTGGGTTGGGTTAAGGAACGAAACCCGACATATTCTTAATTCTTTCAACGTCCTTTGATGAAAACAAATTCTATGTCCGACGGCCTGTTTTCAAAAAAATGATCCGCCACCGGCAAACCAAGATCCTCGCATTCGAATACGCCCCGCCTTTTGTCCGAACGCGTCGGCGCCGCATTGTCCAGCGCCATATCATTATATTTTTCGCATATCGCTTCGCCGCCAAAAGCATTCAATGCTGGATTTTTCAACCCAACATACGGTTAACAAATCGATGTAATCATCCTCCAAATAAGGATAAATAACGAAAAAAACATTATAGCAACATGCATGCGCAGAATAAAAACGGCGGAATTCGCTTTTCTCCAACGGAAAACATCCCCAAACTTCATTGATCGTGGCATTTTCACACCCGATATTAAAGTTGGTCGATGTAATTCTAGGGCCTCTTCGCAATTAAGGATATGACGAAATTTTCTTAATTCAACACTGTTTCGATGATGCAGGCTAATCTGTATTGAGCACACACTAATCACAAATACTAGTAAGGCGGCGCAGATTACGACAAATGTTGAATCGGTTTTCCATGCCGTTCCAACTACAGCGACAGCAAGAGCAAATTCAACCTGCAACGCTTTCCACGTTTGATCTCGAGTATGTTGGTGATCTCGCCACGCTTCGTC
This sequence comes from Candidatus Desulfarcum epimagneticum, assembly GCA_900659855.1. Classification (NCBI taxonomy): domain Bacteria; kingdom Pseudomonadati; phylum Thermodesulfobacteriota; class Desulfobacteria; order Desulfobacterales; family Desulfobacteraceae; genus Candidatus Desulfarcum; species Candidatus Desulfarcum epimagneticum. The sequence continues at coordinate 17,758 of CAACVI010000015.1, read as the reverse complement.
CATCGCCTGCCGGATGCTTTCTGGGTCTACTCCCTTTGGTATCACGTATTATCCTCCTTGTTTTTTGACATCGCGGACAGAAAATGTGCCAGCGCGTAGTTGGTTGAGGAACGAAACCCAACATGGTCTTATTCTTTTCCTGTGTTTTGATAAAAGTAAATTTTTGCCCGGCGCCCCATCCTCAATGCGTCGAAATTTCAGACAATGGGAACGCCTGTTTTAACGATTTTTTTGATGAACAAATCGGTTTCGTCAAAATCCTCGCTTCTATAAGTCAAGGGTGAAATGCGGCTGTCTATCTTCAACGTGGGATTGGCGATCAATTTCAATGTCAAGAAGGCTGTCGCCCTTAAAGTCGTCGGAAATAAGCGCCACATCAATATCGCTCCATTTATCATATTTTCCTGAAGCGTAAGAGCCAAACACAATCGCGGTTTTCACGTTGATATTGCGCTTACTAAGCTCCCTGACGTAATCCGCCAGTTTTTTTCTGATTGAATCCGGGATATCAGCCATTGATACATTTCCTTGATTTTGATGAGACAGTCACATATGGAAGACCGTTTTCCACGCGTATGCTCACTGAGACACCTGAATCCCCATCCACCGCCGTTCGGTGACTTCAAGCGTCTCCCGGCTAGTATGAAACACATACAGCTCGCGTTTCGGCGATTTCCGGCGCATTTGCGAATAGCGGCCCATGGCGCCCGCTGAATCAGAGAAACTCTCCAGAACCTCTATTTCGTCGATGATCCGCTTGTTGTTCTCGGAGCGCGCTTTTATCGCCTCAATCAGCAGCCACTGTTCAGGGTATTGCGCTCGAATTTCCAGCCATTTCATTTTAAAAGTCCTTGGTTTTGTTATTCCGGATCGTTTCGGGTGATGCCCGTCGGTCGCGCAAAAAGATTGAGTGGACGTTCTGCTGGTCAGATGGCGCCGCGATTTTCGGTGACACAGTCGTCGGTAACGCTGGCGGTGTGAGGCCGCCGAGCGACAGTGAGGGAACCTGGAGCGTAGCGGAAGGCGGTCCCTACCACCGACTTGTTAGGCTGTATACTCTAAAGCGTCTGGCCATAAAGGTGTTTTAATTTCGAAAGTATCCGGATCCATGACCAAAAATTCATTTCTTTCATACGGAAGTAATTTCCGGCCAGCAAAACAAATTGTGCCAGAGTCACAGTTTGGCCAATAAATATTGTAAGGTAAAGTATTCAGATGTGGATAAACTTTGATTATTTGGGGACTCCCACCAATAGAAGGTTTTTTTTCGTCCCTGATAAACTCTAATAAGACTTCAAAAGGCTCCATTACCATCCCTTTTAATGAAATCCGCTTTCTCTCTAGTAACAATTCATAGGTCCTGTTCATTGCGAAACCAACGTGGTCCCCAATAAACTGAAAACATTTATTTCCTCCTCCCTTTTTCCTATGAGAAGAAGCACGGCGAAACCGGAATTCGTTACTTTGAGAGTGAAAATAAACTGTCCAAATTTTAAAAGAGTTATCCTTCCAAGAGTAGCCAGCTAAAATAAAACTAACCTCCGCAGGATCAGGAATTTGTTGACCCATTGGGAGATTAGTAATTTCACTCCACATTGCATTAAATATTCTTAAAACATGACCTTTCAAGGTCGTGATATCGTAGGCCCTTGACCGAACTTTAGGATGCATCTTCACTGCGCTCTGTAACTGTAACATCAGTGGATATGCATTCGACGTAAATCCAGCGAAAGCAATAACAGCATCACCTCTGCCAAGATCTAATACTTTTGTTCCAATATCCCAAGTCTGTCCCCCATTCAAACGAGAATCACTCGCAACATATAATTCTTGACCTCCTTTATTCTGCTTTACCCAAGCTGCTACTAAAGTCATACAATCTCCGTCACTTCTGATGCCTAACGCCGCAAATCACCGGCGGCAAAAGTTGATAAACTCGTAAAAAAGCCGATTTTGGACTGTTTCCAAAATTCAGGTCTAATAATTTCAGTTGTTTATACAGACAAAAAACCTGTTTTTTGATTTTTTACGAGTTTATCAAAAGTTGCAGAGCGGAGCGGCTTTTGCCGTCCGAGTGCATTTGCGGCGTTAGGTGATAAATTGCCATACTTTTTTCCATGGAAAGCTTTGTATAAATACAAATGCATGAACAAATAGAAAAATCCATGGAACTCTAATTTCAACCTTTGTGAAAGGGAGGTACATTTCTTTGTCTTTTCCTTCACCAATCGCTTTCCACTCAGCATCATATGGTGCTATTGGAAGCATTCTTTCAATATGATGAACGACCTTGAACTTACCAGAGTTCAGGTCTTTGTATGAACGAATTAATCTATACCACGAGTAGCTGAGAATAATACCAGCAAAGCTTACGATCCAGCTATACTTTGAAGAAATAACTTGGGAAGTACATTGCTCGATATAACTAAGTATTGCAATTATTGCTGTATTGAGAGTTAAAAAGTATGAATTGGCTGATTGTCTTCTGCTACTGACTTTATCAGCCATATCTACATACATTTTATAAATCTCCAAAACATGGGGCGCATAGAGTTCTCCGTATTCACCACGCCCCATTCTTTCGAGATTTATGCTTGATGTATTTTCATCAACCAATTTGCCTGATCCCTTTAATAATAGATTCCGTGTTCCACCCAACAATCAAATCCGCATTATCCTTCACCACGGTAGATGTTTTTTCGGCTCCCCATGGCTGAATTGCCAAAACGGATTTTGGAGAAACAAAACCACTTTTTGCTAAATCAATTTCCTTCTTGATCCACTTGCTATAAGTAGCATATACACCCGCCAAAATAATGATAACTTGACATGGAGACATTTGCCTTTGTATGGCTTCTCTTAGTGCTTTATCAGTTGGAGCATTATGAATAGGGTCATTTTTAGGTACTGAGTAGTCTTTAAAATCGAAATAGGTTCTATTGTCTATTAGTTCGATTAAACGGTCGTAGTTAGAACCATAAGCCCAGGAATGGCTAATGAATAAGTTGTAAGTTTTCAAAATTAAATCCTTTCTCTCATTTCACTACCGTACGTTTTTTTAACTCTCTATTAATATTGACAAATATGCTATTTACGACCCAATATATCTTACAAAGCAATGGCTTTTTATCTGATTTGAAGTAAAAATTTATTCAAAAATTTTGAATTTCAGCCAAAGTATTGTGCAAAATGGGCAATCACTGTTAGTAATGATTATCCTTTTAGGTCGTTTTTCTATTTAATTTCAGGTTATTAAAAAAGCGTACGGCACTGAATCTCTCATATGAGATACGTTGCGATCATTTAATCGATACTGCCCACATTCACCTAACAAATCATTGTATAGTTCTGAATACCATGCAAATTCTCATGCAGCACACCCAAATATTCTTACAACCCCACGTTCTCTCACACACCCATCCGCATCCATGAATCCACTTTTCCAGCGTCTTCCCCATTTCAAAGGGAATGCCTTTTTATACCATATATAGTTGCATGTCAAATCAAAAATTCAATATATTGTGCCATGGCCCGCAACGGCCTGAAATAGAAAAGGATGGAAAATGTGAAAAAAAGAAGGGGAAACCAAAAAGAAACAGGGGGGCCAAACAGCCGCCGCAAGACCCCGAATAAAACCGCCACTCCACACACAAGCGATGTTGGGTTTCGTTCCTCAACCCAACCTGCGGCTACGGCCGAATCAGCCTTGCCGGCCTGTCCCATTGCTTTCCGACCGTCCGGATATCATATATTGACCATCTCAAGCCCGTGCATAGTTACCCATAAAGAGCCGGCTCTTCGCAAACCTGCATTTGGCCGTCGCTGTCCGAAACCATCTTTTCAAATAACAATTCCGTTCTCAAAAAAAGGCCCCCTTTCTCTTTTTTCAACATCCGGGCGGCCATACGGCAATATTCGGCGTCAATGTCAAGCCCCACACTGTTTCTTCCGTGCATCAAGGACGCCGCCATTGTCGTTCCGGAGCCGCAAAATGGATCCAAAACCGTATCTCCCTGGAATGAAAACATCCTGACCAGACGAGAGGCAAGCTCAAGCGGGAATGGAGCGGGATGATTCCGGGTCGAGGCGCCGGTGATATGCCATATCTGCCGGAACCATGACTTGAAATTCTTTTTATCAATTTTACTTAATTTCCTTTGGAGATCAGTGGGCTTTCTATAGCCGCCGGGCTTTCTTTGCATCAAAATGAACTCCATATCATTTTTTATAATGGCGTTGGGCTCATAGGGTTTGCCCAGAAACCCGGATCCATTTTCAACCTCAAAACTGGCATTGGCGATTTTATGCCAGATAATGGGGTTGAGGTTGTCAAAACCGATTTTTCTGCATAAAACACAAATGTCCGCGTGCAAAGGAAAAACAAGATGACGTCCGAATTTCCTCCTTGAAACGCACACGTCTCCGACCACGCATACCAGCCGCCCCCCAGGAACCAGCACACGGAAAATCTCCCGCCACACTTTTTCAAGCTCGCTTAAAAAAGCTTCATAATCATTGACGTGGCCCAATTGATCCGGATGGTCATTATAGCGCTTCAGATTCCAGTATGGAGGCGATGTGATCGCCAGATGAACAGACTCATCGTTTAAAAATGACAGGTCTCTTGCGTCTCCGTTAATAAGTCTCTGTTTGGTTTTTTGATTATCCCGGCTCATACAAAGGCCCCCGCATGAGAGACAAGAGCGCTCGCAAACCTTTTAAAAGAAAGGTCTTTCGCAGGCTCATGGTAAACGCCCCGGACGCCTGAATCGCTTGATGACGCGATGAAGGATGATGAGGTGTAATGGCGTTCCAGAATAAGTTTTCGGCAAAAAAGCTCATAGCGTTTCATATAGGACGCGCCGACGAATTCGGGAAACACTTTAAAATGCGGCTCCTTGACTTTAACCGGTCGATTTGACGCCTGACAGTCCTCAATCATAAAAAAATAACCGACAAATGGCTGAAGACCTCCATTGAAGGCGCCCTCTCGAAAAGCGGTCCATAAATCAAGGGCGCTCCCCACCGCTTCTTCGGTCCTGTTGTTGAAATTGTTTCCGAATGACGGGCCGACTTGAGATTTTGCCTCAATCGCGACGATCAGCCGGCCATTCTTGACAACCAGCAAATCCCACTCTTTTGTGGGCCTGAAAAAACCCGGCAATTGGAGCGCTTTCTTTTCAAAGACGCGCCGCTCATCAATTCCGCCCTCAACAATCAAATTCTTGAACAACTGAATGAAGCCATCCATCTGAGCCCCGCCTGTCACCGCGCTCCTCAAACCTGCGTCAGGCGCTCCGCGTTTTTCCTGCCTGTCTTTCTGCGCCTTTCTGGAAAGCCAGTAATGGGATACGGCTTTGGCGACATGTGGATCTATATCGTCTATGATTTTGGGCATCGCTTCATCCTGTGTTTTGTTTTAACCCAGCTTGACAAACTTCGTAAAAAACCAATCAAATCGCAACTCCGACGCCATTTTTTCGACTTCTCCCCCATTCCACAGGGAATGCCTTTTTATACCATATATAGTTGCGTGTCAAATCAAAAATTCAATATATTGTGTCATGGCCCGCAACGGCCTGAAATAGAAAAGGATGGGAAATACGAAAAAAAAGAAGGGGAAACCAAAAAGAAGCAGGGGGGCGAAACAGCCGCGCCAAGGCCCCGAAATAAGAACGCCGCCCAGCGCGCAGGCGATGTTGGGTTTCATTCCTCAACCCAACTTGCGACGCTGGCGCGAGCGCAAGGCGCCGAACCTGAAAATCCCTGCGCATGGCGCTGTTCGGCGATGCCTTTTAAAGATGAGCTGTGTGTTCAGCAGATGCGCAGGGCCTTATCATTTACAATTTTTTTTCTTCTAAGCCCTTCGCGCGATATAAATCCCAACGAAGCTGTAAATTCATCCAAAAATCTTCCGACATATTGAAAAATTTAGCTAAACGTAAAGCCGTGCTGGGCGTAATGCCCCGTCGTCCGTTAACAATTTCATTAATCCGCCGGCACGGAACATGAATCGCTTTGGACAAATCCCGCTGAGTGATTGACATTGGAATCAAAAATTCTTTAATCAACATTTCTCCAGGATGCGTCGGTTCCCTGTATTTTGGAATTCTAACCATGATATTCTCCTGAATCAGCCGCGTGGCTTTTTGCGTCGGCTGCATTAGACCCAAAAGGGGATGAAAAATGATGTTGGGTTTCGTCCCTCAACCCAACCTACGGCGGCGGCGCAACAAGCTTGATAAACTCGTAAAAAAGCTTGGGATGGCTAAGTTAAAAATTCGATATACAAGGCGTGGCGCTTGTTTTTAATGGAGGCAATACATGTAGTATGCCTCCATTAAAAATAAGCGCTACAACGCAGTAGATCGGATTTTTTACGACGCCATCAAATTCTTCCGGAAAATCTCATCCCGTCTCCACAAACACAGGCAAAACTTTGACCCCCGCGGCCTCATCCAAAAAATCAACCTCGTATTTCGCCCGGTTGGCGTCGTCTATTTTTTCAATGAAAAAAACCAGGGTGATCTCCTCCAGCCCAAGCTGTTTGCCATACAGCGCGGCCTGGGCGAGGGCCTCGAAATAAGCGGGCCTGTTTTTGAAGGTTTTCACCTCGATTCCATACACACGGCCCGCATGCCTCACGATCAAATCGATCTTGCCGTTTCCTGTGGGAAACTCGGGATATATCTCCCCCTTGAAACTTTCCAGAAAACCGGACAGGTATTTGTATAAATTAAAATGGAACACCGCCTCGTAAATTCTCAAATCCGATCTTCTCGGCGCGTTTTTCAACGCCCAGTCCCGGTTTTCAATCAAATAGGTTTGATATCTTTTGATGATGTGAACGATGTCCAGGCTATCTTCGGCCACCGCGCCCTCCATATCCTCGAAGGGATCATAAATCATTCCGGGATCCCTGTGAATCTCCCGCGCAAAATGGCTAAAAAGTCTCTTCTGGACAAAAGGCGAAGAAAATTTTGCGTATATTTTTCGCTCCTTCCCCCTTTCAATGTCGATGACCCCGTTCATATACAAGAAGTTAAGAAGCGGGTCGTCATATTCAAACAACATCTTTTTGCCTGTTCCGAAGAGTTCCAGAACCGTGTCTTTATACGGCTCCTGTTTCGCCTTGCTGATGATGTTTAAAATATTGTTGTTGGGAAGAAGAGAAACGGCGGCCAGCCACGCCTCCTCAAACAGCGCCATGTCCACAGGCATGTCTTTTGACACCCGGAACTGATCCCACCCTTCGGTCAAAAGCTCTCCAAACCAGCAGACAAGCCCCGGCTGACCCTGTGTTTCATAAAAAAGACGCTCAATGACTTCCCGCTCGACCTTCTGGCCCGACTCCCGCTCATGCCACCGGAACATGCCCTCCACCTCCTCAGAAGTCAAGTTGGGAATATGAACGCTTCGCTGCACGTTGAATGGAGAGCCTTTTTGATTTTCGATGCCCAGCGCGCTCCTGACCCCGATGAGCGCCGCCGAGTGGAGGAGATATTTCTTTTCCCCGGTTTTTTTGTCCGCCTGCCTCTGTCGAACATTGTAAATGTTTCTAAAAACTCCGACGATGGCCGATAAGACCTCTTCCTCCAGGGCGTCGAACTCATCCAGGATCAAAACCAGGGGTTTGTCCAGGGTCTCTTTTAAGAAAATTCTTTGAAATTGCTCCGGCGTTTCAACGCCTGAAATGTCTTTTTCCAGGTCATAGGCGATTTCATCCGCGACAGACGACAAAACAGTCCCGACATTTTTTTCCGTTTTAAGGGGCTCCATATCCACCTTGACCGCGTCAAATCGTTCGTCGGAATTGATTTTAGAAAATATCTGATTGAGCGCCCAGGTCTTGCCGGTCTGCCTCGGACCCCAGACCGTGATATAATGCCCGTCCTTTTCAGGGGCTCTTCCCAGGAGTTGCCGGTGGACGAAATCCAGCGTTTCTTTTCTCGGGGCGTAATAATGCAAATCCGTGTCTATGGGGCCGTATGATGAAAAGGTTCGCATTTTTTCTCTTCCTTTTGGGGAATCCGAATTCAAAATGAAAATACCAAAGCCCCTGGAACAAATCAATTAAAAAACGCGGAAATAAAATAGGGGTTGCAATCCCGGGGACGGAGCGGTAAAGAAAGTAGGCGGCCGGGACAGGCCCTCCCCGGCCATTGGAATGAAAAAACGTGTGATTTTTAAAAAAACCGAATATGCGAAAAACCGACAAACATCTCAAACGCCCCGTTCACCGAAAAATCATTGTGCCCTGGCACGACTCCCTGGCCGCCCGCCTGGCGACCATTCTTTTGATGGTCCTGGTGTTTCTGCTGGGGCTGGCCGGGGTTCTGGCGGCCATGGAGCGGCCGGAATACACCCGGCACGCGTGGGTCCCGGCTGTTTTCATGCTCGCGGGCGGCGGGGTCGCGACGTCCGTTGTGATCCGAATGGCCTCCCAGCGCTCGGGGGGGAAAAGAGACAGCGCGTACGAATTCAAAAGCCGGTCCTTTAATCGCCCGGCCCAGACCCGTATCGGGAAAAAAATCAGCAGAAAGGGCGAATCGCTTCGATGAAAAAATGGACGATCCGGGCCGTGGCTCCCCAGATGACGGCGTCTTTGACCGGACCCAGCGGATAGACCAGATCCTCCACGCCAGGGTCGTTTCCGGAAAACCCTTTTTCGGCGTGGGCCTCAAGAAGCGTGGCCAGGGGAATTTTCAGGACCCGGGATATCTCCCGGGAATCAAACCGCACCTCGTCCTTTTCGTTCCACCACCCCACCAGCGCCTCGATATCGACGGACCGGATGGTCTGGAAATGCCCCAGGGAAAACAAAAACTCCACATGGTCCTGCAAAATGCCCGTCTCTTCATAAAGCTCGCGGTAGGCCGTGTGAAGGGGAGAGGTGTCTTTTTTTTCCACGTGGCCCCCGGGCAGGGCCACCTGGTTTCGCCACGGGTATCCGGCCGTGTCGGCCTTTTGGATAAAAAGCGCGCGCGGCGCGTCTTCGCCGAACAAAAGAAGAAACACGCACGCCTTTTTAAACGAGGGATTTTCAGGGGCCGGGGATATTTCGGCCCGGGAGAGCGCCTGTCTCAAAGAGTGGGAATGAATGTCCGGGGTCATGGGGGGCCGCTTATTTCCCCGCTTTTTTGCCGGGCTTTTTCTTTTCCGCGCGCTCTTTTTTCAAAAAATCCATGAAACTCATTTTCAGATAGCTTTCCGTGTCCACGAATTTCAGGATGGAAAGCAGTTTTTTGGAATCGACGAACCCCGGCTGATGGGCGATCTTTTCACCGGTTTCGGTCAAAAACCATGTGTCGGGAACCCCCGGGACCACAAAACCCTTGACCCGGGTCTTGTCATTGTCCACCCGGATGGAGATGTAGCGCCGGTTTAAGTAGGAGATGATCCCGGGGTCCGGGAAGGTCTCCTGGTTCATCTTGGTGCAGTAGCCGCACCAGTCCGTGTAATAATGCATCATGATCTTTTTGTTTTCCTCTTTGGCCATGAGCATCCCCTCCTCCACCGGGCGCCAGCGGATGCCTTTGGCCGAAGCCGCCGGGGTCTGAAAACCGGCGAAAAAAAGACAGAGCGTCAAAAGAGCCGGCCACATCTTTATTTTTTTCATGGTGTTGATTTCCTTTTAGATTAAATAAAATTTATCCAGCAGAATCAGCGTTCCGATGAGCGCCAGCAAAATCCCGGCCGCCGCGTTGAGATATTTCAAAGAGGGCGAGACCTTTTTGATGAGAGTGGCGATCAGGTGAATGAAAAAAGAGGCCCCGATAAACGGAAGGGCCAGGCCGGCGGAGTAAAAACTCAGCAGTAAAACGCCCTGCCAGACGCTTTCCCGGCTGCCGGCCACAATGAGAATGGAGCCGAGAATCGGTCCGATGCACGGGCTCCAGCCCGCCGCGAAGAGCATGCCCACCAGGAATATGCCCGCGAAATGAAGGGGTTTTTTCCTGGCGTGAAGCTTTTTTTCCACATCCAGCCCCGAGATGCGAAACAGCCCGGACAGGTGAAGGCCGAAAAGGATAATGACGATCCCCCCGGCCACTCGCAGATGCTCCTTGTACGGGCCGGCCATGTTCCCGATCCAGGAGGCCGACGCCCCCAGGGCGATGAAAACCGTTGAGAATCCCAGAATATACCACAAAGAGGAGACCAGCGCCCTCCTTTTCATGGACGAATCCGGCCCGGCCGTCATGTCGTTGAAGGAAACGCCGGTGATAAAGACGAAATAGGCCGGGATCAGGGGAAGAATGCATGGCGAAAAAAAAGACAAAAGCCCGGCCAGAAAAGCGGCCGGGTATGAGATGGTTTCAATAAACATCAAGGGTTCCTTTAAAAAGATTCTGCTGAAAATATAGGCGCTTTTAAAAAATATTCAAGACCCGCCGGCCAACTCCCTTGAGCGCTCAAAGGCGGCCCGCACGGCGCGGCCCATCTTCTCATCCACCCCGGCCCGGTCCAGCTCTTTCACCGCCGCCTCGGTGGTTCCCCCGGGCGACATGACCCGGGCCATCAGGGTCCGGGGCGGCTCCCCTGTTTTCTCCATGAGCGCCGCCGCTCCCCTGAAGGTCTGGATGGTGAGCCCGGCGGCGGCCCCGGGGTCCAGGCCGATGTCCGCCCCGGCCCGGATCATGGCGTCGGCCATGTAAAACACATAGGCCGGTCCGGAGCCCGACACGGCCGTCACGGCGTCCATGTCCTTTTCGTCAAACTCCAGACAGCGCCCCATGGACTCCAGGATGGCCCGGGCCTTTTCACGGTGGGCGGCTGTGGCGTGGCGGTTGGCGCACATGCCCGACATGCCCCGGGACACCAGGGCCGGGGTGTTGGGCATGGCCCGGACGATGGGAAGCCGCGAGCGGGCCCGGTCGTCCAGGGGCGCGTAGAGAATATGTTCGATGCGGGACAAAACGGCCCCGGCCGCGATGGAAAGCGCCAGTTTTTCGTCTTTGATCTCATAATCTTTGGCGGACGCGATGTCCCGAAGGACCCCGTCCAGAACCTGGGGCTTGACGGCCAGAACCACGACCCGGCAAAGGGAAAAAAGCGTCCGGGCGTCGGGCGCGGTCTGAATCCCCAGTTTTTTTTCAAGGGAGAAAAGCCGTTCCCGGTCAATGTCGGCCGCCATCATCCGGTCAGGGGTGAAAAGCCCCGCGTTTAAAATCGCCTCGGCCATGGAGGCCCCCATGGCCCCGGCCCCGATGAACCCTATTTTTTCATCCATGCTGTTTTTTTTTATCCATTTTAAATATCTTGACTTATGGGCCATTCATCGCTATTTTTTGACATGATCCAAACAGCGGCCCCGGTTGAAAGACAAAACGCGGATAGAAACGATAAGGGCCGACATTAACACAAGATGACATTTTTTAAAACATAAATTCGCCAACCCCCCAAACACAATCGAGGTGTCAAACGCCCATGTTTATTATCAGCAACCTGCTTTCGGCCACAGCCGATGTGCTTAATTTCGCCCTTTCCGCTTACATGTGGATCGTGCTGGCCCGGGCCGTTTTGTCCTGGGTCAATCCCGACCCCTACAACCCCATTGTCCGGTTCATCCACAGCGTCACCGAGCCGGTTTTGTCCATCATACGCGCCAAAGTCCCCTCCCGCTTCGGGGGGCTGGACCTGTCGCCCATCATCGTGTTTCTGGCCATTATTTTTCTGAACAAATTCCTGGTCCAAAGCCTTCATGGGCTTTCCATGGCTTTTCGTTAAAACCCGCCGCCGCGCCGGCGACAAAAGGATAAGGACCCCGGTTTTTATATGGAAGAAAACCCCAATATTCACCGTCTTTTTCATGACGGAAAAGAAATCATCCTGGTGGGAACCGCCCATGTCTCTAAAAAAAGCGCCGATCTGGTCCGCTCCGTCATTTTAGAGGAGCGGCCCGACGCCGTGTGCGTGGAGCTGTGCGAATCCAGGCTCAAATCCATCCGTGAAAAAGACCGCTGGCGGGACATGGACATCATCAAGGTGATCAAAGAGAAAAAAACCTTTTTGATCCTGGCCAACCTGATCCTGGCCTCTTTCCAGAAAAAAGTGGGCAAAAAACTCGACGCCGCGCCCGGCGGGGAAATGACGGCGGCCATTGAGGCGGCCGAAGAAACCGGCGCCCGGATCGAGACGGCGGACCGGGACATCCGGGTCACCCTGTCCAGGGCCTGGCGGGCGCTGGGGCTTTGGGATAAGGTCAAAATCCTGTTTCAGCTGGTGGCGTCCTCCGGAGAGGTGGACAAAATCACCGAGGAAGACATCGAGAAAATGAAGGACAAAGACGCGCTGGACTCCATCCTTTCCGAGATCGGGGAGTCGGCCCCGGCCCTGCGCGCCATCATCATCGATGAAAGAGACCGCTTCCTGGCCCACCGCATTCAAAACGCCCCCGGGGAAAAAATCGTGGCCGTGGCCGGGGCCGGGCATGTCCCGGGCATCCGGACCCACATCGGCTCAGACGCGGGCATCGAGGGCCTTGAGACCATTCCGCCCAAAACCCGGCTGTCCGCCATCGTCAAATGGGGGCTTCCCCTGGCCGTTCTGGGTCTTTTCGCCTGGGGTTTTTTCGCGGGCGGGGCCCGGGCCGGGGGCGACATGATCATGTGGTGGGTGATCGCCAACGGGGTCATGGCGGCCCTGGGCGCCCTGGCGGCGCTGGCGCGCCCGGCCACGATTCTGTCCGCCCTGGCGGCCGCGCCGCTGACCTCCCTCAATCCCATGATCGCCGCCGGATGGGTGTCGGGACTGGTGGAGGCCTTTTCAAGCAAACCCAAAGTCCGGGATTTCGAAACCCTGCCCGACGACATCCTGTCCGTCAAAGGGTTTTGGAAAAACAAAGTGACCCGGATTCTTCTGGTGGTGGTGTTCACCAACATCGGCAGCTCGGCGGGAACGCTCATCGCCATACCGATATTAATGAAAATACTTTAGGGTTCGCCCGAAAATGGGTTTACGATTTTCTGAGCGAGCCCCTTAGAAAGGGACCTCATATGCGACATGTCATCATCGGAAACGGAATCGCCGGAATCTCGGCCGCGGAAACCATCCGGGAGAACCGGCCGGATGACGAGATCATCGTCATCAGCGATGAAAACGCCCCGCCGTATCTCCGGGCCAATCTCAGCCGCTACGTGATCGGCGACCTCCCCCTTGAAAACATGAGGATGAAGCCCCCGGGATGGTTTGAGACCCATTCCATCCGGCGCGTTCACGGGAAAGTGTCGGCCATCCTGCCGGACGAAAAAAAAGTCGTGTGTTTAAAGGAAGACGGCGAAGACTCCCTGGATTTCGACCGGCTGTGCGTGGCGGTGGGCGCCTCCCCCAACATGCCCCCCATCCCGGGACGGGATCTTTCCGGGATTCATGTGTACCGCTCCATGAAAGACGCCGGGCGCGTCAAGGCCGCCATCCCCGGATGCGAAAAAATCGCGGTCGTCGGCGGGGGCCTTCTGGGCCTGGAGGTGGTCGAGATCGCGCTGAGAAACGAAAAACCCTGCGCGCTTCTCCAGCGGGGACACATCGGAAAACCCCTGCTGGACAAAGACGAAAGCGCCGACATTCTTCTGCCCCGGGTGTCGGGGGAGGACGGGGTCCACAACCCCGGCGCCCGCGTGATCCTGGGCCGGACCCCGGAGGCGTTTATCGGGGAAAACGGACGGCTGAAGGGGGTGCGTCTTTCAGACGGCATGGAGGTTTCCTGCGACATGGCCGTCATGTGCGTCGGCATCTCAACGGACCCGGCCCTGTTTGAAAACTCCGGACTTGAGTTTGACCGGTGCCTGGTGGTGGACGAGCGCCAGCGGACCAGCGCGCCCGACATCTACGGCGCCGGAGACTGCGTGGCCTATCCCGACAAAAACGGCCGCCTGGCCCCCACGCGCACCTGGGCGCTGTCCCGGGTCCAGGGCAAAACCGCCGGGCTCAACATGTCCGGCGTTCCCCGGAAGATGTGGGACGAGGGCCCCCTTTACAACGCCAGTCATCTGTTTGACATGACCTATGTGATCATCGGCGACCACGGCGCCTCGGGAGAGGGGTTTTCGCGTTTCGCGTCCCGGCCGGACGCGTCCTCATACCGGAAACTGGTGTTCCGGGGCGATGTCATGGCCGGCGCCCTTCTCATCGGGGACCGGGGCGGAAGCCGGGGCCTTCGACGGCTCATCGCCGAAGAGATCCCCGTGCCTTCAGACGAAGACAAAAAACGCCTCCTGGATTCGGCCTTTGATCCGGACGCCCTTTATCGGGAGTTAACATAACAGGTCACGCCCACTCTTTCATTTTAAAATACAAAAAAAGGAAAAAGCCATGACGCCTTTCGCTCACTCATTGATATCCCTGGTTTTTATTCTGGCGGGATTCGCGGCGGTTTTCATCATGCTTCTTCTGAGAGGAAACCCCAAGAAGCGCGCGATCAACCGCGCCCTTTTCCGGGCCCACAAAATCTGCGGCTATGTCTTCGCGGGCCTTTTTTTACTCATGTGCGTGTCGATGATCCAGAAAACGGCCGGATGGCGGCATGAATTTTCCGCCCGTGTCAACCTCCACATCGCCCTGTCCATCGCCCTGTTCTTCCTTCTGGCGCTTAAAATCTCCATCGCCCGGGTGTTTAAAAAATTCTCCGACTCCTTTTTCCACCAGGGAATCATCCTCTTCATCATGGCGGCGGTTCTCACCGGATTAAGCGCCGGGCATTACGCCCTGGGCCGGGCCGGGGCCGGACCCGCCGCCATTGAGGCTTCCCGGCCGGAAGAGACCCGGGACGTTTCCGCCGACGAGTCCGAAAGGGCGCTCGTGGAGACCAAATGCGCCTCATGCCACACCCTGGACCGGGTGTACGGGGCCCAAAAAACCGAAGAAGAATGGATCGCCATAGTGAAATGGATGATCGACATCCATGGCGATCCAAACTTTATATCCAAAGACGAAAAGACAGTCATCTCCCGGTTTCTGGCCGGAAATCCCGGCCCCAAAACCCCATGACACAACTTCATATGACTGATGGAGGAAAACACCATGGACAAATGCGAGCCGATCTTAAACACAGGTCTTAGAGGTTTTTCCGTCGCCACCACCCAAATAAGCGATGTGGACGGAAAAAGAGGCAGGCTGATTTACCGGGGGTACCCGGTCAAAGATCTCGCCGGCGCCGTCTCCTTTGAGGAGACGGCCTGTCTTCTTCTCCATGAAAAGCTTCCTTCCCAATCGGAGCTGAAGGATTTCGACACGGCCCTGAAAAAAGAGCGCGCCGTGGCGCCGGAGATTCTGACAGCCATGGAAAAAATGCCCGCCGACGCCCTTCCCATGGATATTCTCCAGGGATGCGTGTCCATGCTGGCCGCCTTTGACCCGGACATCGCCGACGAGTCCCCGGAGGCGGCCATGCGCATGTCCATGCGCCTAATCGCCAAAATGTCCACCCTGTGCGCGGCCTGGGACCGAATTCGGAACGGAAAAAAACCCGTGGATCCCTCCCCGGACCTGGGGCACGGGGCCAATTTTCTTTACATGCTCACAGGCGAGACTCCCGACGGCCACACGGCCTCTTTCTTCGACACGGCCCTGACCCTTCACGCCGAGCATTCCTTCAACGCCTCCACCTTCACGGCCCGGCAGGTGGCCTCCACCAAAGCGCACGTATACGCCTCCATCTCCGCGGCCATGGGCTCCCTTTCGGGACCCCTCCACGGCGGGGCCAACACCCGGGTGATGAAAATGCTTATGGAAATCGGCTCGGCGGACCGGGTGGACGACCACGTGAAAAACGTCCTTGAAACCGGCGGCGTCATCATGGGCCTGGGCCACGCCGTGTACCAGGTGGACGACCCCCGGGCCCACATCCTGGAGCCCATGTCCCGGGAGCTGGGAGAGGCGGCCGGGGACCCCAAATGGCACACGCTTTCAAAGGCGCTTGAAAAAAAAGGAAAGGCGGCGTTCAAGGAAAAAAAAGGCAAAGACATCTTCGTGAACGTGGATTTTTACAGCGCGTCTTTGTATCACTACATGAAAATTCCCATGGATATGTTCACGCCGGTGTTCGCCGCGGCCCGGGTGGCGGGATGGGCCGCGCACGTGCTGGAGGAGCGCTTCGCCGGGGCCTCGGACAAGCCGGTTTTGTATCGCCCGGAATCGGAGTACATCGGCGAGTATTGCGGAGAAGAGGATTGCAAACTTCCGGAGGAAAATTGAGACCGGACGCGATCACGGACATATTCGGGGTTTTTAAAACCATCAAGGCCCAGATCCAGGACCGCCCGGCCCCGGTGGCCGAGCTGGTCGCGGCCAGGACGAAAGACCCGTTCAAAATCCTGGTCTCCACCATCCTTTCGGCCCGGACCCGGGACGAGGTCACCGCAAAAGCCTCCACCCGGCTCTTTGAAAAATGCCCGGACGCGGCGTCTCTGGCCGCCCTTTCCGAAGAAAAGATCAAGGCGCTCATCCGCCCGGTGGGGTTTTACAACAGCAAGGCGAGGTACCTGGCGGCGCTTCCCCAGGCGCTTGAGGCGTTTTTTGGAAAAGTCCCCGACGACATCGACTCCCTGCTGACCCTTCCCGGGGTGGGACGAAAAACCGCCAACCTGGTCCGAAGCGCGGCGTTTCAAAAACCCGCCATATGCGTGGACACCCACGTCCACCGGATCATGAACATCTGGGGCTATGTCAAAACCAAAACCCCGCTTCAGACCGAAATGGCCTTGAGGGAAAAACTTCCCAAAGAGCTGTGGATGGAGGTCAACTTCATCCTGGTGGTCTTCGGGCAGACCATCTGCTCGCCCGTGTCCCCGAAATGCGGACAGTGCGACATTGAGCCGCTTTGCCCGAAAAACGGCGTGAAAAGGCCCCGGAAAGCCAGGGCCCGGCGGGGCGTCCGGACGCTTGTCTCCTGGAACGTGAACGGAATCCGGGCCTCTGAAAAAAAAGGGTTTTGCGACATCGTCAAAGACCTGTCCCCGGACATCTTCGCCGTCCAGGAAACCAAGGCCCGCCCGGACCAGCTTTCAAAGGCGCTGCTGGAGATCGAAGGCTACGAGTCCCACTGGCACAGCGCCGAAAAAAAAGGGTACTCGGGCGTGGCCGTGTACTGCAAAGACAGGCCCCTGGACGTTTTGCATGGGATGGGCGAGGAGCGCTTCGACAGCGAGGGACGGGTCCTGACGCTGGAGTTTGACGACTTTTACCTGTCCAACGTTTACTTTCCCAACGCCGGCCACGGCCTCAAACGGCTTTCCTACAAGCTGGATTTCAACCAGGCCCTCCAGGATTTCGCGGCCTCCCTGGCAAAGAAAAAATCAGTGGTGGTGTGCGGGGATTTCAATGTGGCCCACAAGGCCATTGATCTGGCGAACCCCGACTCCAATGTGAAAAACCCGGGCTACACCCCCGAAGAGCGGGCGTGGATGGACGGCTTCACCCAGGCCGGATTTGTGGACACGTTCCGAAAATTCAACCCGGACCCCGAAAATTACACCTGGTGGAGCTACCGGTTCAACGCCCGGGCCCGGAACATCGGGTGGCGCATCGATTATTTCTTTGTGGACCCCCAAAGCGACGCGCGAGTCACGGGCGCCTCCATCCTGAAAGACATCCAGGGCTCGGACCATTGCCCGGTGACCCTGGATTTTAAATGACCGTTGTCCCGCTCTTTCGCCGACTTCCGCCACCTGGCGCTTTTCTGACATTGTTTTGCCGGAAAAGCGCCCAGGGCCCGCCCAAAACCCAATAAACTCAACAAACTCTATAAACCCAATAAACTGAA
>CAACVI010000014.1 GCA_900659855.1 Candidatus Desulfarcum epimagneticum | reverse complement strand
ACCTTCAGAAAGTGTCCATTAAAACCATACCACATCAATGTTCCCTTCAGATTGAATTTGAAAGATCGGAAGATTTTTACGACTGTATCCATATGAAAAGCGAGAAAAAAATTATTCTACTTATGGATAGCTACAAAGCGAACCAACACATCAATACCGCTTAAACGAGGTTAAATCAATAAAAACATAGTAAACGGGAATCGGCTACACCATTATGGGCTAAGACTGCCATTGTTGGTGCTTTAGGATACCTGTGTCTGATTGATGTAGCGCCAGACATTATCATAGGAGTCGGTTATATCGATGATCTTGCTGTCATGACACTGATTCTTACCCAGCTTTATGGATTAATCGATGATGCTATCCGTAAGAAAGTAACTTCTATGCTTCCTGAGCGTTGCCGGGGAGTTTATATCGAACCCACATACAATTTTTAACTTAACCCTTAAAAAAAGAATCCCAGAAAAAAAGCAATGGGATTCTTTTTTAGCTCACGATTTTGATGGGGTTTTCTTTTTTACAGCCTTCTTTTCACCCGTTACAGCCTGTTTCTTTTTAGCTCGTTCTGACTTTGCAACGGCAATTTCATCTGTCACTTGAAATCATCACTCCGTAGGCCTCTCACGCCGAAAACCGGGGTTCGATTCCCCGTGGGATCACCACCGGCTTCAAAAGGTTTTCAGCTTTTTCGCTGAAAACCTTTTTTGTTTCTCCGGTCCATTTCCGACCCGTTTGAGAAAATATGTGTGTCCGGCTCAAGCGCCCTCGCGATTTATTCTTAAAATCATTCCAAATCACACGAAAAAAACAATTTTTACCGGCCGGGTCAAAAAAGACAAACTCGTAAAAAGTGGATCAGACGGCGTCGTAAAAAATTCGATATACAAGGCGTGGTGGTTTTTTGAGAGTGAGGCCATACATAGGGTATGCCGAACGAACAAAAAATCGCTGTGACGCATTTTTTTTACGATGTCGTCAAAAAAAATCTTGCCAATGAAAATCGTGTTTGATAGTATCGGCGGGTTTAAAATAGAAAAGTGGCGAGAGGGCGGGGGAAACCCGTCATCACGGCGCTTAAACACACACGCTTTGCGTCAACCGCTCCCCGGTGCCTGTGTTTTGCCGGGCCGAAACATCCGGTCCGGATCAAAAAAACAAAGGTCGGAGCCATATTTTTTAAGTCGCGGGCGGTGGAAAAACCCAAACCCTTATTTTAAAGGAGAGAAAATGGCTCGAATCACCATGAAGGAACTGCTGGAAGCCGGCGTTCATTTCGGTCATCAGACCAAGAGATGGAACCCCAAGATGAAACCCTATATCTTCGGCGCCCGAAACGGCATCTATATCATTGACCTTCAAAAAACCGTCCGGCTTTTCAAGGCCGCCGCCGATTTCATCACCGACACCGTGGCGTCGGGAAAATCCATTCTTTTTGTGGGAACCAAGAAACAGTCCCGGGAATCGATTTATGAAGAGGCCAACCGGTCTGAAATGTTTTATGTCCACAACCGCTGGCTGGGGGGAATGCTGACCAACTTCCAGACCATCCGAAAAAGCATCAACCGGCTCAACCACCTGAATGATATTGAAAACGACGGCTCCATCAATCTCTACACCAAAAAAGAGCGTTTAAAGCTGGACAAAGAGAAGAACAAACTCGACGGCAACCTGGGGGGAATCCGCTATATGGACGATCTGCCCGGCGCCATATTTGTCGTGGATCCCCGGAATGAATCCATCGCGGTCCGGGAGGGAATTCGGCTCAACATCCCCATCGTGGCCATTGTGGACACCAACTGCGACCCGGATGAGATTGACTATGTGATACCCGGAAACGACGACGCCATCCGCGCCATCCGCCTGATCTCATCCCGGATCGCCGACGCCTGCGTCGAAGGCAAAGAGATCTATGAGGAGCGAAAACAGGCGGCCTCGGACAAGAAAAACGTGGAGGATGAAAAGAAGAAAAAGCCCATGAGCGTGGATTTAAAGCCCGGTGAGCGCAAAATCATTTCAGACGGAACCGACGGACCGGTGATCGAGATCATCAAGCGGGCCGCCGCAGAGCCGGAGCCGGCCGCAGAGGCTGAGGCCAAGGCCGATGAGAGCGCCGCGGCGCCGGATGCCGCCCCCGCCGAGCCGGAGGCGGAGGCAAAACCCCCGGAGGAAGAGAAGAAAGCGGAGCAGCCGGAGGCGTAAAGTTGACAGCATCGTAAAAAATCCGATCTACTGTGTTGCAGCGTTTATTTTTAATTGAGGCATACTTAAACATGTATTGCCTCAATTAAAAATAACCACTACGCCTTGTATATCGAATTTTTACGACGCTGTCCCGTAATTTTTTACGAGTGTATCAATTTTTTAAAAAAAAATAAAAGTGGATGGAACTATTTGCTTTTATAAAGAAAAACACACAGCGGGAGAATAAGAAAAGATGTCGAATGTCAGCGCGGAGATGGTGAAACAACTGCGAAAGAAAACCGGCGCGGGAATCATGGACTGCAAGGAGGCCCTTTCCCAGTGCGACGGTGATATGGATAAATCGGTGGACTTTTTGCGCAAAAAAGGTCTGGCCACGGCCGCCAAGAGAGCGGGCCGGGAAATGGCCGAGGGAACCATCTGCTCATACATCCACACCGGCGGCAAGATCGGGGTCATGGTGGAGGTGGGCTGCGAGACCGATTTTGTGGCGAAAAACGATGATTTCATGGCCTTTGCCAAAAACATCGCCATGCACATCGCGGCCACCGATCCCATGGGAATCTCGGCGGAGGATGTGCCGGAGGAGACCCGGGACCGGGAAAAGGCGATATACCGGGCCCAGGCGCTTGAAATGGGCAAACCTGAAAAAATGCTGGACAAGATCGTGGATGGAAAGCTCAATAAATTTTTCAAGGACAACTGCCTTTTGACCCAGGCCTATGTCCGGGACCCGTCTTTGGCTGTGGAGGATCTGCTCAATGAACTCATCGGAAAGATGGGGGAAAAGATCGCCATCAAACGTTTCGCACGATTCAGCGTGGGGGACTGAGCCATTGGCCAAACCCAGGTACAAACGCATTCTTTTGAAATTGAGCGGCGAAGCCCTCATGGGGGACCAGGAGTTCGGCATCAGCCTGTCGGTCATTAAAGACGTGGCCGATGAGATCGCCTCGGTGGTCGCTATGGGGGTGGAGGTGGCCATCGTGGTGGGCGGGGGGAACATATTTCGCGGAATTTCAGCCGCCTCCCACGACATGGACCGTTCTTCCGCCGACCAGATGGGCATGCTGGCCACCGTGATCAACAGTCTGGCGCTCCAGGACGCCCTGGATAAAAAGAGTGTGACCACACGGGTCCTGTCCGCCATATCCATCCATGAGGTGGCCGAGCCCTTCATCGTCAGAAGGGCGCTTCGCCATCTTGAAAAAGGGCGGGTGGTGATATTCGCCGCCGGAACGGGGAACCCCTACTTCACCACCGACACGGCCGCCGCGCTCCGGGCCATGGAGTCGCATGCCGAGATTCTTTTAAAGGCCACAAAAGTGGACGGGGTGTACGACTCCGATCCCGTGACCCACGAGGAAGCCGGCTTTATCAAAGAGACCCGTTACATGGAGGTCCTTGAAAAGCGGCTCCATATCATGGACATGACGGCCATCTCCCTGGCCATGACCAACCAGCTTCCCATCCTGGTTTTCAACCTGACCCGGAGGGGAAACATCAAACGGGTGGTTCTGGGCGAGGACATCGGGACCCTGATCCACTGATCCGCCGGCCGGCGTCACGCCGTTCCGGGATTCGAGGCCGCCGGCGCTGTTTTTTAACCCAAAGCCCAAAAATCCAAACAAGGTGACATGCGATGATTGATTCAATTTACGAAGAGACCAAACTGAAAATGGGCAAAACCATTGACGCTTTGAAAAATGAATTCAAACGGGTGAGAACCGGCCGCGCCTCCCTTTCGATACTGGATGGCGTGCGGGTGAGCTGCTACGGGGATCTTTTACCTTTGAATCAGGTGGCCTCCCTTTCCACCCCGGAAAGCCGTCTCATCGTCATCCAGCCCTGGGACGTTTCCATCATCAAAGACATCGAAAAAGCGATTTTGAAATCCGATCTGGGACTCACCCCCTCCAACGACGGCAAGATCATACGGATTTCCATTCCCCCGCTCACCGAAGAAAGGCGCAAGGAGCTGGTCAAGCTGGCCCAGAAAATGACCGAGGATCACAAGGTGGCGGTGAGAAATATCCGGCGGGACTCCAATGATCTTTTGAAAGGCCTTAAAAAAGACGGGGACATTTCCGAAGACGACGCCTTCAGGGCCCAGGATCAGGTGCAAAAGATCACGGATGAGCGCATCAATCGCATCGACGAGGTCTATCAAGAAAAAGAGAAAGAGATCCTTGAATTCTGAAAAAATTCCCCATTCCGATCTTCCCGCCCATGTGGCCGTCATCATGGATGGAAACGGCCGATGGGCCAAAAAACGCATGATGAACCGGATCAGAGGCCATGAGAAAGGGGCCGGGACGGTCCGCATGGCGGTGAGGGTCTGCCGGGAGATCGGAATCCGATACCTCACCCTGTACGCCTTTTCCACCGAAAACTGGGCGCGGCCGAAAGCCGAGGTGGACGCGCTGATGGCCCTTCTGGGAAAATTCGTCCGATCCGAGCAAAAGGAGATGGCCGAAAAACGCATTCGCTTAAACGTCATCGGCCAGACCGGGCGCCTTCCCGAATGGGTTCGGAAACGGATCCATGAGGCCCTGGAGCTGACAAAGGGCGGCGACGCCATGACCCTGACCATCGCGCTGAGCTACGGGGGCCGGGACGAGCTGGTCTCCATGGCCCGGGAAATCGCCCGAAAAGCGGCCGACGGCCGCCTGTCCCCGGAATCCATCACCGCCGAAACCGTGGCCGGGCATCTTCAGACGGCGGACATGCCCGACCCCGACCTTTTAATCCGAACCAGCGGGGAGATGCGGGTGAGCAATTTTCTGCTGTGGCAGATCGCCTATTCGGAAATCTTTGTCACTCCCACGCTGTGGCCGGATTTTTCCGAGGAAGAATTGAGGGGCATCCTGTCCGACTACAGACTCCGGGAAAGACGGTTCGGAAAAACACCGTAAAGGCTTTATGCTATTAAAACGCTGGATAACGGCTTTATGCCTGACCCCCTTCATTGTGTGGCTGATCCTCATGGGATCCGGGGATCATTTCGCCCTGTTTGTGGCGGCGGTCTCCCTTGTGGCCCTGTGGGAATATTTCGGGATCGTCCTTCCCCGGACCCCCAAAACCCACCCAGACATTCTGGCGGTCTTTGCCGCGTCCCCCCCGCTCATATGGTCCGTCCACATCTCCCGTTTTGACATCGCCGCCGGCCTGATGACCCTGACCGTTCTCCTGTTCGGGGCGGCGTCCATCGCCGGGTTCAAAAAAGACGCCGAAGTCGGAAAAAAAGCGGCCTTTGGGCTTTTGGGAATCGTTTACGTGTCTTTGTTTCTCTCATGGGCGGTCCTGATTCGGGACGGCCGGGACGGGATCGTGTGGATCTTTATTCTGGCCGTCTCCGTGTTCGCCGGCGACACCGGGGCCTATTACGCGGGAACCCGGCTCGGCCGACGGCCCCTGTGCCCCTTTGTGAGCCCCAAAAAAACAGTGGAGGGGGCGATAGGGGGACTGGCCGCCACCGTGTGCGCGGGATCGGCCATTAAATTTTTTTTTCTGCCCGCCCTTCCCTGGGGCGCCGTCATTTTAGCGCTTGTCTTAACCGGCGTCTTCGCGCAGGCCGGGGATCTGTTTGAATCGGTTTTGAAGCGGGCGTCCGGTATCAAGGACTCCGGGAAAATTCTGCCGGGCCACGGGGGCCTTCTGGACCGGATCGACGGGATCCTGTTCGCCGCGCCCGTGGTGTGTTTTTTCCAAAGATTTCTGGCGGGCGGCGGATAACATGACGAAGAACCTGTCCATACTGGGCTCCACCGGCTCCATCGGCCGAAACACCCTGGCGGTGGCCGGACGTTTTCCGGAGCGCTTCCGGGTCCGGGCCCTGGCCGCCAAAGGCAATATTTCCCTTCTGGCCCGCCAGATCGAACGCTTCAGGCCTGACGCGGCCGCGGTTTTTGACGAAGAAAACGCCCGGGCGCTTGAAAAAACAATCCCGGGCGGCGTCGGGACAAAGATTCTCTGGGGGCCGGACGGGTACGCGGAGGCGGCGGCTTTTCCGAAAACGGACATGACGCTCTCGGCCTTTTCCGGCGCGGCGGGCCTGTCTCCCACCCTGGCCGCCATCGAGGCGGGCAAGGACATCGCGCTGGCCAACAAGGAGACCCTGGTGATGGCCGGGGAGATCGTGCTGAAAGCGGCCCGGGAGAGCCGGGCGGCCATCCTGCCGGTGGACAGCGAGCACAGCGCCATTTTCCAGTGCCTGGAGGGCCAGCGGAGAAAGGATCTGGAAAAAATCATTCTCACGGCTTCGGGCGGGCCGTTTTGGAACCGGCCCGACGTTGATTTTTCCCGGATCAGGCCCGAGGACGCCCTGGCCCATCCCACGTGGTCCATGGGGAAAAAGATCAGTGTGGACTCGGCCACCCTCATGAACAAGGCGCTGGAGGCGGTGGAGGCCATGCGCCTTTTTCATCTTTCCCACGACCAGATCGAAATCCTGATCCATCCCCAGAGCATTGTCCATTCCATGGCGGCGTACATCGACGGGTCCGTCATGGCTCAGATGGGCGTTCCCGATATGAAGACCGCCATCGCCTACGCCCTGTCATACCCGAAGCGTCTGCCGCTGCGCCAGCCGCTGCCGGACTTCGCCCTTTTAAAGTCCCTTGAGTTTGAAAAACCGGACCCGAAACGCTTTCCCTCCCTGGACTTCGCAAAGGAAGCCTGCGAAAAGGGCGGCTCCCTGCCCGCCGTCATGAACGCCGCCAATGAATCGGCGGTGGCCGCCTTTCTGGAGGGCCGGGCCTTATTCTCGGATATCTTCGCCATCATCGAAACGGTGATGGCGCGCCATCTTCCGATCCCGGACCCGTCCCTGTCCGACATACTGGAGGCGGACGCCTGGGCCCGGGAAACGGCGGACCATTTCATCGCCCATGCGGGCCAAAACCCAAAAAAGAAAAAAATCGACGCGTCATGATTTCAAATATCGTCTCTTTCACCATTGTCCTGGGCATTCTCGTTTTGTTTCACGAGTTCGGCCACTTCCTTGTGGCCCGGCTGTTTCGTGTGGGGGTGGAAAAATTCTCCGTGGGATTCGGCCCCAAAATCATCGGCAAAACAATCGGAATCACCGAATACCGTCTGTCCGCCATCCCTTTGGGCGGGTATGTCAAGATGGTGGGGGAATCCCCGGACAAGGAAATTCCCGAAAAGGACATTCCCCTTTCCTTCACCCACAAACATGTGTTTAAAAAAATGGCCATTGTGGCGGCCGGGCCGGTGTTCAACATTTTTCTGGCCGTGTTCATCTTCTGGGGGATATACCTGTTTTCAGGAATGCCGATCCTGGACGCGGCCGTGGGAAAAGTGGAGCCGGGATCGCCGGCCTTTTCTGCCGGAATCGAGCCCCGGGACAAAGTCCTGGCCATTGACGGGCAGCCTGTTGAGTCCTGGGAGCAGATGGCTGAAAGAATCTCCGAAAGCGAAGGGAAAGAGCTGGAGATGGCGGTTTTAAGGGGGGAAAGGGAGCTGATTTTGAGGGTGTCCCCGAAACGGTCCCTGGCGCCCGGGGAAAAAACCGAGCGTTATCTCATCGGCGTGTCTCTTCTGGGCTCTTTCCATAAGAAAAAGATGGGGCCCATAGAGGCGCTCTGGGCCGGGACGGCCCATTCGGCCCACATCGTCCGGCTCACCGTCATGACTGTGGCCGGTCTCATCCGGGGCGCGGTTTCCGCCAAAACCCTGGGGGGGCCCATCCAGATCGCCCAAATGGCCGGGGATCAGGCCCGGGAAGGTATTTTGAACCTGTTTGTCTTCATCGCCTGGCTGAGCGTCAACCTGGCGGTTTTGAACTTTCTGCCCATCCCGGTCCTGGACGGCGGCCACTTTGTTTTCTTTCTGGCCGAGGCCATATCCGGGCGGCCGGTGAGCCCCAAAGTGCGGGAAAGGGCCCAGCAGATCGGCCTCATGGCCCTTTTCGCCCTGATGGCGTTTGTGTTTTATAATGACCTTGCCCGCCTGTTTCTTAAATAATCAAAACGGCGCCGTCTGATCTGTTTTTTACGACGCCATCAAAACTCGGAGGAATGAGACGGCGGCAAGCCTGTGTCCTTTGCCTCGCGGTCCCCGATCTTAAGGGACATATCCAGCGCCTCGACGGCCTCGTCGATCTCATCCGGGGTGATGATCAAAGGCGGGGCGATCACCAGGGTGTCGATCCAGGCGTTTAAGAACACCCCCCTTTTCATGGCGTCCGCCGCGATTTTGCCGGTCATGAGCGGCGCGCCGGTGAGTTTGTCCATCTTCACGTTGAACGGGACCCTTGTCTCCCGGTCTTGAACAATCTCCAGCCCCCAGAAATGCCCCATGCCCCGGACATCGCCCACGCAGGGATGCCGGTCGGCCAGCCCGTAAAGTCTTTTTTTCAAATGCGCCGCGGCGCTTCGGCAAAGTCCCGAGTCCACGATTCGCCGGTATTCGGCCGCCGCCGCCGGCAGGGCCGAGCAGGCCAGGGCGTGGTAGGCGTAGGTGTGGCCGTGGCAGAACATTTCATCCTCAAAGAACTCCGACACCTTTTTCCCTGACGCCGTGATGCCCAAAGGGGTGTAGGCGGCGGTGGAGCCCTTGGCCGTGGTCAAAATATCGGGGGTCACGCCCCAGTTCTCCATGGCGAAGGCCGGGCCGGTCCTGAACCACCCGGTCATGACCTCGTCGGCGATCAAAAGGACATCGTTTTCATCGCAGATTCGCCGCAGCAGGGGAAAATATTCCGGGGGCGGGACGATCCGGCCGTTGGTTCCCGGCACCGGCTCCACGATGACGGCCGCCACATTTCCCTCTTCTTTGATCATGTAATCCAGATACCGGGCGCACCGGATGTCGCAATCCGGATACTTCAGCCCAAAAGGGCAGCGGTAGCAGTAGCAGTCCGGCGCGAAACGCACCCCTTCGGCCACGCACCGGGCCGCCTCGGCCGGAAAACGCCGGGGATCGCCGGTGAAGGCGGCCCCGGCCAGGGTGGCCCCGTGATAGGAATGGTAGCGGGAGATCACCTTGTACGCCGGGGCTTTGGACTGGCGGACCATTTTGAGCGCCGCCTCATTGGCCTCGGTTCCGCTGGTGGAAAAAAAGAATTTATCCAGGCCCGCCGGCATGACGGACAAAAGCGCCTCCACGGCGTCGCATTCCGCCTCCGTGGCGAACCCCGGCGCCATGTAGGGCATTTTCTCGGCCTGTTTCACAATGGCCTCGATCACGGCCCTGTTTTTATGCCCGAGGTTGGCGCACATGAGCTGGGAGGAAAAATCCAGATAGCGTTTCCCGGCGTCGTCATAGATACACACGCCTTCGGCGTCCGCGATCATCACAGGCGCGCGCCACGTCTTTTGCCGGGCCCACGGCCCGTAGGTGTGGCGGGTTAATGTCTTGATTCTGTCCCTGGTCTCGGCAGCGGCGTTCATGGTTTTTCCCCCTTTCCTGATTCAAGGCGTCAAAGACCGCCTGTTTCCATCAAACGGTTGAGCCGTCCCTCCCTTTTGGCGGCCAGGCGCGTCAGCGCTCTGGAAACCTCGGGCAGGGCCTTGAGTTTCTCAGCGGCCGCCCGGCAGAAGTCCCGGGCCCGGGCCTCCCGTTTCCCGGCCTCCCGGGCAAAATCAGGGAGGGTCAGGCCGTCGGGACCCGGGGTGTTTATGAAAAAGGCGTCCCGCGAAAAATCCCGAATGGGCTCCAGGATCATCTCCGTGACGTTTTCCCGCCGGGTCCGGTCGATGTCTTTGATGTGTTTCGCGGCTTCGGAAATAAAATCGTCCAAAAGCCCCCGCGCGTCCTCAAACTCCGGACGCCGGGACAGGGCCGAATAAAAGTCCCGGTCCTCTTCCTCCAGTTCCCGGGCAAAACTCAAAATGGCGCCGAAATTGGCCAGAGGCATCCTGTCTCTCCTTATTTTTAAAAGCGTCGTTTAAAACCACCGTTCCATGACCACTTTGGCGTCGGTGAAAAAATGAAAAATCTCCCGGCCGTGGCCTTTGATGTCCCCGAACATGGAGTTTCCGGCGCCCCCGAAGGGAAAAAAACTCATGGGCGCGGCCACGCCGATATTGATCCCCACCATGCTGGGCTTGACTTTGTATTTGAACTCCCTGGCGGCGGCGCCGCTTTGGGTGTACAGACAGGCCGCGTTGGCGTATTTCCGGGTGTTGACGATGTCGATGGCCTCGCTTAAGTCTTTGGCCCGGATAATGACGGTCACCGGGCCGAATATCTCCTCCTGGGAGATGGCCATGTCCGGATCCGCGTGGTCGAACACGGTGGGGCCCACGAAAAATCCGTCGGGAAATCCCTCCACCCGGCAGTCCCGGCCGTCCAGGATCAGCTTCGCGCCCTCTTCGATCCCTTTTTCAATGTAGTCCAGAACCCGCTGTTTGTGGGCCGCGCCGGCCAAAGGACCCATGCCGGTGGTCTCATCCAGGCCGTTTCCCGGCCGGATGGTTTTGGCGAAGGCCGTGAATTTTTCCACCGTCTCGTCGGCCGCCTCTCCGATGGGAACCAGAACCGACGCCGCCAGGCACCGCTGCCCGGCGCATCCGTAAAACGAGGACACCAGAGACGGAATGCCGGCCTCGACCCGGGCGTCCGGGGTCACCGCCACGATGTTCTTGGCGCCGCCCAGGGCCTGGACCCGTTTGCCCGACGCGCCGCAGCGCTCGTACACGTGCCGGGCCGTGGCCGTGGAGCCCACAAAGGACACGCCCTCGATGTCGGGATGATCCAGGATGGCGTTGACGATCTCATGGGCGCCGTGGACCATGTTGACCACGCCTTCGGGGAAGCCGATGTCATCGATGACCTCAAAAATGCGGCATTGGGTCATGGGGACCTGCTCCGAGGGCTTGACGATAAAGGCGTTGCCGGACACCAGGGCGTAGGGCAGAAACCACCAGGGCACCATGCCGGGAAAATTGTAGGGCGCGATGGCGGCGAAAACCCCCATGGGCTGGCGGTGGGTATAGCAGTCGATGCCCTGGGCGATGTCTTCCAGCGCGTCGCCGGTCATCATGGTGGTGACGCCGGTGGCGTGCTCCACGTTTTCGATCATGCGCCGGACTTCCCCCCGGGACTCGTCGATGATTTTTCCCTGCTCGGTGGTGATGGCGCGCGCGATGTCCTCAAAACAGTCCTCAAAGGCCTCTTTCAACCGGAACAGATACCGGGCCCGGCTCAGCGGGGGGGTGACCCGCCAGGCCGGAAACGCCTCCCGGGCGGCCTTGACGGCCATATCCAGATCTTCCCGGACCCCCAAAGGCGTCCGGGCGATCTTTTCGCCTTTGGCCGGGTTCCAGACATCTGAAAATTCCCGGGCCTTTGACTCCACCCATTGGCCGTTGATGTAATTTTTCACTGTGGGGATAGTGGTAGTGGGCATGGGATGATCCCTCCTTTTGGACGGCGTCGTCACATTTTATTTTGATAAACTCTTAAAAAAGCTTGGGATGGCTAAGTTAAAAATTCGATATACAAGGCGTGGCGCTTATTTTTAATTGAGGCAATACATGTAGTATGCCTCGATTAAAAATAAGCGCCGCAACGCAGTAGATCGGATTTTTTACGACGCCATCACATTTTAGACATATGGAAAACCAGCTTCTTCCTCGCCGCCCTCCTTCCTTGGCCCGGGGGCGCCCCCATGGCGTCCAGGATGGAATCGGCGATTTCGTCGTCTGTTTTCCCCGCCTGCCTCAAACTCAGGATCCGGTCCCGGTTTGTTTTGACCATCTCCTCGAATCTTTCTTTCTCCTTTGAGAAAAAGGCCCAGAATCCCAGGGCGAACACCATAAAAGAGAAGGCGAAGGCCGCCCACACATCGTGTTTCGGATTTTCAATCACATGGCGCAGCAGGCTGTCGGGGCTGCCGGCGGTCAAAAGGCTGTAAGCGGCGGCCAGGGCCAGACAGACGACCAGGATGGGGGCCAATTTCATTTAGAGGCCCTCATCCGCCCCTCTTCGATCAGGGCCCACTCTTTTTCCGCCTCTTCCCAGGCCTCCTCGGAGGCCTCCGTCTCCCACGCCTCGACCCCCCTCTCGGCCCGGGTGGCCCCGGGAAGGGTGTTGTCCAGAAGCATTCCCACAATGGCCGTCACCGCCATTCCGGTGGACAAAAGGGCCTGGAGGATGTTCCCGGCCACCCCGGCGAACTGGCCGCTTGCCGACCAGTCAATGGCATTGGGCCCGAAATGGGCCGGAACCGACAGCCCGGCGAAAAAGGAGATGCCGATGATAAACAGATTCCGGGAGTTGTTCAGGTTCACCAGCTGGAGATTGGACAGGCCCACCGAGGCGATCATGCCGAAAAGGCCCACGAACATGGCGCCCACCACCGGTTTGGGAAGGGTGGCCAGAACAGCGCCGAATTTTCCCACCACGGGAATCACCAGCATGGCCGCGGCGCCGCAGATGACCACCCGGCGGCTGGCCACCCGGGTCAGCCCGATGGAGCCGATGTTCTCGGAATAGGAGGTGGTGCCGTTGCAGGTCTGGAAAATTCCCGCGATGAGGCATCCCAGACCTTCGGCGCCCAGGCCCCGGGAGATCATCCGGGATGTGGGAACCGGCGCCTCGGAGATTCGGGCGCAGGCGTAGTAATCACCGATGGACTCGATCATGGAGGCCAGGTAGCCGGCCAGCATTCCAAAGACCCCGGCCCATATGGTGGCGCTGGAAAAATCGGGGAAGCCCCATTTAAAGGGCATCATGGGTTTAAAACTCAGCCAGGGGGCCGCGCTCACCAGGTCCGTTTTTAAAAACGCCGCGTTGTCCGGGGAAATGATCCCCGACACGGTTCCGATAAAGGCCAAAATCCATCCGGTGGCGATGGCCAAAAGAACGGGAAACAAAAGAAACACCTTGGATTTGGCTGAAAACACCTGGGAATACAAAATCAGGGCCACAAGGGTGATGAGGGAAATGATCCAGTTCGTGGCCATCCAGGGCGCCCCGATGCCGAACAGGGCCAGGCCGATCATGGCGATGGTGGGGCCGGCCACCACCGGGCTGATGGCCCGTTTCACCACGCCCATAATGCCGGTGTAGCCCAGAAATATCTCCAGAAAGGAGGCGATCATGATGGCCGCCGATATCTCTCGGACCTGGATCTGCCACAGGGGATCGCCGCCGGTCAGCTCTTTGGCGGCCACCATTCCGATGATGGCGAAGGTGGGGCCCAAAAAAGAAAAGGTGCCGCCTTGGATGATGGGCAGCCGGTTTCCCAGCCGGGACTGCTGAATCAGGGTGCAGACGCCGGAGGTGAAAAAGATGGTGGAGATCAGAAGCGCCAGCTCTTCCTGGGGCATCTTAATGGCGCCGCCGATGATGAAGGGAATCAGCACGGTGGCGCCGAACATGGTCAGGTACTGCTGAATTCCGAGAAGAACGGCGGCGGGCCACTTGGGCTTGCTGCCGATGGGGTACACGATCCAGCCTTTGGTTTCCAGTTGTTGGGTTTCGCTCATGGGGCGCCTCCTTGTTTGGGGTTGGATGGTCATGCCGGGGGAAAAATCATTCAGGGAAGATGCCGGCGGATGTCTTCGTACATCTCGGGCCGCCGGTCTCTGAAAAACTGCCACCCGTCCCTCACTTCCCGTATTTCGTTCAGGTCCAGATCCGCGATGACCAGCTCATCGTCATATTCGCTTCCTTTGGCCACGATCTGTCCCCGGGGATCGGCAAAATAACTCGATCCGTAAAACCGGCCGAACTCCCAGGGCTTTTCCAGGCCCACCCGGTTGTTGGCCCCGATGAAAACGCCGTTGGCCGCGGCCTGGGCCGGCTGCTCCAGCTCCCATAAATATTTGGACAGGCCGGCGGTGGTGGCCGACGGGTTGAACAAAATCTCCGCGCCGTTCAAGGCGAGAATCCGGGCGCACTCCGGAAAGTGCCGGTCATAGCAAAGGAAAATCCCGATTTTGGCGTAGGCGGTCTCAAACACGGGAAATCCCAGGTTGCCCGGCTTGAAATAAAATTTTTCCCAAAAACCCGGCCATGTGTGGGGAAGGTGAATTTTCCTGAATTTCCCGAGATAGGTTCCGTCGGCGTCCAGAACCGCGGCCGTGTTATAGTAAACCCCGTCCAGGGCCTCCTCATACACGGGGACCACCATGACCATGCGATATTTTTTCGCGTATTCGGACATGCGCCCGGTGATGGGGCCCGGGACCTTTTCCGCCGTCCGATACCATTTAATGTCCTGCTCACAGCAGAAATAGGGGCCGTGGAAAATTTCCTGGAGACAAAGAATCCGGACTCCCTTTTCACCGGCCTTTTCGATAAAGGGAATGTGTTTTTCGATCATGGCCTCTTTAATCTCGGCCGGCGAGCCCTCATGGGTCGCGTTTGAAAGCTGGATGTGGGCGCATTTGACGATTCCGGCCATTGTGCCTCCTTGTTTCCCGGGATTTAAATTCGCAAACTCGCAAAAACCGCCCCGACGCGCTTTGGGGCGGAAGAAATTCATTGAATTTTTCACAGCGTCATCATTGATAAACTCGTAAAAAATTACGGGACAGCGGTGTAAAGAATTCGATATACAAGGCGCAGGGCTTATTTTTCATTGTGGTATGCCTCAATGAAAAATAAGCGCCGCAACACAGTAGATCGGATTCTTTACACCGCTGTCATTTTTAATAATATTTTTTTTATTGTCAACACAAAAAAAAATATTATACATACACAAAATACATCCAACCGCCGGTTTTCTTTCGCCGGCCCGAATCATGGAGGTTTCGCGGGTGAGCCTGAAAAAATTTTCTTTCCGACAAGCCGTGTTTGAGGCCAACCGGTGTCTGCTTTGCCACGACGCCCCCTGCTCCAGAGGGTGCCCGGCGGGAACCGACCCCGGGACGTTTATTCGAAAGCTTCGGTTCAAAAATGTCACGGGCGCGGCCCGGACCATCAAAGCAAACAATATCCTGGGATGGGCCTGCGGGGCGCTGTGCCCGGCGGCCCGGCTGTGCGAAAAAGAATGCGCGGCCTCCGGGATCGGGGAGCCCATCGCCATCGCGGGGATCCAGCGGGCGGTGATGGAGCATGCCTGGGCCATGGGTTTCAACCCCCTTGGGACGCCGCCTGAGAAAAAAGGCCCGGCCGCGGCCGTTTTGGGGGCGGGACCCGCCGGTCTGGCCTGCGCGGCGGAGCTGGCCCGGTCCGGATTCCCGGTCTCGATTTTCGAGTCCCGGCCCGAGCCCGGCGGGGCCATGCGGCATGCCATTCCCGCCCGCCGCCTGGACCCCGCGCTGTTGGAAAGAGAAATCGACGACATCCGGTTTCTGGGCGCGGACTTTCAATGCGGGACGCCGGTGGAGGGGGACGGGGCTGTGGAAAAACTTTTCGGCTCCGGATTCCAGGCGGTTTTCATGTCCCCGGGCCTCTGGGAGGCCCAAACCCTGGCGCCGGGCATGGGAAAGACCCCTGGGCTTTTTTCCTCCATTCGTTTCCTGGAAGGCCTGCGCGAAAACGCCGACCCAAACCCCGGACAGGCCGGGTGGGAAATCGCGGGCAAAACCGTGGCGGTGATCGGGGGCGGCTCCGCGGCCATGGACTGCGCCGTTTCAGCGGCCCAGGCGGGCGCCCGGGACGTGTTTGTGATCTACCGGCGCTCCTGGCTCCAGATGCCGGCCGAGGCCCGTGAAAAAAAAGAGGCCCTGGACGCGGGCGTTCATTTTCTTTTTTTCAGCCGCCCGGAAAAATATATCTCCCCAAACGGCGCCGTCGCGGGCCTTGAGCTGATCCGGACCGAGCCCGAAGACCGAACGGACGCGTCGGGCCGAAGGGCGGTTCGCGACGTCAAAGACTCCCGGTGGAGCCTTGCGGCCGATATCGTCATCGAGGCGCTGGGAAACCGGCCGGGGGAAGGCGTCAAACGCCTGCATCCCGACATCCGAATGGACGGGGGGCTCATCCAAACCGACGCCCGGCGGCGGACATCGGCCCCCGGGGTCTTTGCCGGGGGAGACGCCGCCTCGGGGCCGGGCCTGGTGGCGCTGGCGGTTCGGGACGGGAAAATTGCGGCCAACGCCATGAAAGCGTATTTGGCAGCATCGTAAAAAATCCGATCTACTGTGTTATAGCGTTTATTTTTAATTGAGGCATACCACAATGTATTGCCTCAATTAAAAATAAACGCTACGCCTTGTATATCGAATTTTTTACGACGCTGCCCCGTCATTTTTTACGACGCTGTCCCAAACTTTTTTACGAGTTTATCCAATGAAAGGAGGCGCCCACATGCCGAATCCCATCGATTTGTCTGTGGAATTTTGCGGAAAACGATTTGAAAATCCCTTTCTTCTCTCCTCTTCCCCGGTTTCCAACAGCGCCGAAATGACGGCCCGGGCCTTTGAGGCGGGGTGGGGCGGCGCGGTGTTCAAAACCATGCACGCCGACGGCGCCCCCATTGTCCATCCCTCCCCCCGGATGAACGCCTACCATTACCAGAACAGCCGTCTGGCCGGTCTTCAGAATGTGGAGCAGGTCTCCGACCGGCCGCTCAAAGACAACCTTCTGGAGATTCTGTATCTGAAAAAAAAATATACCCAAAAGGTTCTCATCGCCAGCCTCATGGGGTTTTCAAACCCGGAGTGGGAATTTCTGGCCCGGTCCGCCGAAGACAACGGCGCGGACATGCTGGAGCTGAATTTCTCCTGCCCCCACATGTGCGTGGAGGGCTCCGGATACAAGGTGGGCCAGGCCTTCGGCCTGATCGAGACATTCACTGAAACCGTGAAAAAAAAGACCTCCATCCCGGTCATGGCCAAAATGACGCCCAACATCACGGACATCACCGAGCCGGCCCTTTTCGCCAAAAAAGGAGGCGCAAACGCCATATCCGCCATCAACACGGTGAGAGGAATCTCGGAGATCGGGCTGGACGATTTTGTGCCTCGGCCCAACGTGGCCGGGATGGGCGCCATCAGCGGCGCCTCGGGGCCCATCATCAAGCCCCTGGGCCTTCGTTTCATCGCCGAGCTGGCCCAATGCCGGGACCTGTCCCTTCCCCTGTCAGGCATCGGGGGAATCGAGACATGGATCGACGCTCTGGAATACCTGCTCCTGGGCGCCTCGACCATCCAGGTCACCACCGGCGTCATTCACTACGGATACCGGATCGTCTCGGACATGATCGAGGGCCTGTCTGATTTCATGGCCCAAAAAAAAATCGCCCGGGTCACGGATCTCGTGGGCAAGGCGCTGCCCCATCTCCATGAAACCGGCCGGTTTGACCTTGAAAAGCAGGGCGTGGCCCGCTACAACATGGACCACTGCGTGGGCTGCGGCCAGTGCTTCCGGGTCTGCCGGGACGCCGGAGGCCAGGCGCTGGACTGGGACCGGGACTCCAGACGCCCCGTTCCCATTGAGGAAAAATGCTTAAGCTGCATGATCTGCGCCTTTGTCTGCCCGGCCCCGGGAGTGATCTCTTTTCACCCCATGCCCGCCGGATGGGAGAGGCGAAAGACCCCGGTCATGGATCCGGGGCTTGAGGGCGAAATAAGGCTCCAACACATTTACTCAAACAAAACAAACTCGTAAAAAAGCTTGGGAAGGAGGCCACATATGGGCATACTCATCCAAAACGGACTCATCGTCACATCTGCGGGAAGCTATCCCGGGGACGTTCGGGTAAAGGGCGAAAAAATACAGGCCGTGGGAACAGGGCTTGAAAGAGAGGGCGACGAGATCATCGACGCCTCGGGCAGGTACCTGCTTCCCGGCGTCATCGACCCCCACACCCATCTTTCCATGCCGTTTATGGGGACCTTCGCCCAGGACGACTACGAGACCGGGACCATCGCGGCGGCCTGCGGCGGGGTCACCACTGTGGTGGATTTCGACCTCCAGCAGAAAGGAGAGTCCATCTTAGAGGCGCTGGAGCGCAAAAAAGCCCTGGCCGACGGCCGGGTCGCCGTGGATTATTCCCTTCATCCCGCCATCATGGACCCCACGGACGCGGTCATCGACGAGGTCAAAAAGGCCATCCTGGATTACGGGACCCCCAGCTTCAAAATATTTATGGTGTATGATTTCAGGGTGGACGACGGGGTCATGATTCGCCTTCTGGAAGAGACGAAAAAATACGGCGGCCTGGTCCAGGTTCACGCCGAGAACGTTCACATCATCGACCATTTGAACGCGGTTTTTGAAAAAGAGAAAAACCTCTCGCCCTATTTCCACGCCAAAAGCCGCCCGGACATCGCCGAGGCCGAGGCCGTGTCCAGGGCCGCGAAGATGGTGGAGGTCACGGGCTCCCGGCTGTATGTCGTCCACCTTTCGTCGAAAGCCGGGCTCATGGAGGTCAAGCGGGCCCGGGACCGGGGGGTGGAGATATTCGCCGAAACCTGCCCCCAGTACCTGCTTTTAGATGAAAACCGCTACCGGGAGCCGGATTTCGCCGGCGCGAAGTATGTCATGTCTCCGCCGCTCAGGACCCCCGAAAGCCTGGACGCCCTGTGGGACGGGATCAAAAAAGGATGGGTCCAGGTGGCGGCCACAGACCACTGCCCCTTTGACTTCAAGGGCAAAAAAGACATGTTCGGAAAAGACGACTACAAAAAAATCCCCAACGGGGCGCCGGGCATCGAGACCCTTTTGATGCTCATGCATTCCGAAGGGGCGGCCAAAGGCAGGATCAGCCTGGAAAAGATGGTGGATGTTCTTTCCACCGCCACGGCCCGAATTTTCGGCCTCAAAGACAAAGGCGCCATCGCGCCCGGAAAAGACGCGGACATCGTGATTTTTGATCCCCGACAGAAATTCACGATCCGAAACGATCTGCTTCATATGAACGTGGATTACACCCCCTACGAGGGCTTTGAGATCACCGGCATGCCCGAGACGGTGTATGCCCGGGGACAAAAAGTCGCCGAGTTTAAAGACGGCCGCATGGAATTTGTCGGAAAGCCCGGGCGGGGCCGGTTTGTCAAACGGGCGCCTTTCGGGACCTGACGGACGCATGGCCGGATTGCTTCCCGCCGGGGGGGTGTCATCTTCCACCCTTGACTTCAACAAATATCAAAGTTATAATTCGACATTTCTTAAACAAAAGGTTTTCCCATGTGGATAGAAAGACACATCAAAACCAAAATATTAAGACTGTCAAAGTCAAGGCCGGCCCTGCTTTTGACCGGGGCCAGGCAGACCGGCAAAAGCTCGCTGCTTCAGCGGGAGTTTCCCGAACTCCCCTACATCACCTTTGATTATCTCACCCAGATTGAGGCATTTCAGGATTCCCCGGAACATTTCCTGGGCCGTTTGGACGGCCCGGTCATACTGGATGAAATTCAATATGTGCCGGAGGTGTTCCGGGAGCTGAAAATACTCATCGACAGGCAAAGGGAACGCTACGGCAAATGGATCATGACCGGGAGCCAGCAGTTTTCCCTGATGAAAAGCGTCAGCGAAAGTCTCGCCGGCAGGATCGCCATCCTTCACCTTGAGACCCTGAGCGCCGCAGAGCTGAGGGACAAAAAAATAAAAAACATTGAGCAGTTTCTCTGGAAAGGGGGCTACCCGGAGCTTTGGTCGAACCGGCGGCTCGGGTTTTCAGATTTTTTTGAAAGCTACATCCGGACCTACATTGAAAGGGACCTGAAAACCATCATTGATGTCAAAAACCTGAGCGATTTCAGGCGGTTCATCAGAATGCTGGCCACAAGGGCCGGCCAGCTGCTCAATTACAAAAGCCTTTCCTCCGACGTGGGCGTTTCAGACGCCACCATCCGAAAATGGGCCCATGCCCTTGAGATCAGCGGCCTGGTCTATCTTTTGCCGCCGTATTACGCCAATATCGGGAAAAGGCTGATCAAATCCCCAAAGGTTTATTTCGCCGATCATGGGCTGCTCTGCTACTTATCCGGCGTTGACAACAAACGGCGCTGGCATGCCCACACCCACAGGGGCGCCTTGTGGGAAAACTTCGTGATGATGGAGATGGTCAAACGAAACGGGCTTTCGCCGGGAAATGATTTGTTTTTTTACCGGGACCAGAACGGCGTTGAGATCGATTTCGTGGCGGAAAGAAAGGGGAAACTGTTTTTCATTGAGGCCAAGGCCGGGGAGCGCGCGGACCCGAAAAAACTCCATTTTGACAAGGTGGCCCCGCTTTTCAAAGACCGCTTCCCCACTGAAAACATCCTGGCCCAGAATATCCATGAGCCTGGCCCTGTGGCGGGGAAGGGTTATGTTCGCATCAATCCTCTTTATTCGGCGATGCCTTTTTGATCTTGGGGGAGGTTGGGCTGTGACGGTGGAGACAAGGCATGCCTTGTCTCTACGATTTGACGGTTTCCTAGACCGGGCAAATGATCCCGGCTTCGGATTCACAATTTTTCAGACATATGCGAATGACAGGCCGTCGCAATGATTTATAATAACAGGCAAAAAGCTAAAAAAATGAGCCGAAATTGTTCTTAAGCGCCTTGTTTGGGGATCAAAAACGCATGTGTAAAAACACGTTGTGAGATTGTAGAAATGGCGCTCGCATTTTTAAACCGTTCATTTTATGCCCCAAATGGGGCGTTTAAGGCCATTTGGAGGGGCGGAATTCGATCTTTTTAAAATAAAACCAGGCTATTCTGACGGTCCGACACCCATTGCGCCCCCCAACGAAAAGGAAAACGGGGGCGGCTGAAGAGATCCGAGGCAAGAAATCTTCTTGAACGGCTGAGAGATTTTGAGAATGAGACCCTGCTTTTTATGGATGACCCGAAAGTTCCGTTCACGAACAATCAGGGTGAGCGGGATATTCGGATGACGAAAGTTCAGCAGAAGATATCCGGATGCTTTCGTTCCATGAAAGGGGCCGAGATTTTCTGCCGTGTTCGCGGTTATCTTTCGACGTGCAAAAAAAATGATGTGACGCCAAGTGATGCGTTGCGTCTGTTATTTCAAGGAAAACTGCCGGATTTTCTCAATGAGCAATAGCCAAAACAGGAAAAATCCGTTTTGATAAGCAAGCAAAACTCTCATGATTTTGTTGAATAGTTACTATTTTTTATAGATATTTATGTCGATAAGCTTAATAAAAAAACCGAGGTCAAGAATGAACGAAAAACAATTATTGATTGCAGAAATAGGTAAAGCAAAAGCCTCTTCTAATAGGCAAATTTGGTTTATAGCAACTATCTTTCTTATACTAAACCTCATAATTATCACTTGTGCATTGTTATATGTGCCAGTTGATACTGTTAAGTCAATTCAACAACTGTCGCCAACAAAAATCCCTCAAACTGATTTCTTAAAACTATCAATCCCCGTAGCAATTTTGTTTTTTGGTTTTGCCGTTAGTTTTCTTGGAATAAAGAGACTAGAGCAGTTTGATTCTGAAATTAATCAAATAAGGACGTACTTATCAAATCAATTGCTTGAAGAAAGAAAAATCACTTTACAAGAAAGGGAAAAATTTGGAGAGGAACTCACTAGAAATATTAATGAAATAAAGGAAACAATAAAAACAATTTCAGAAAATTATGTTTCAGAGTCAATTGACAATAGAAAAGAAAGTATAGAGAAGTATTTGGCAGAATTTACCAAAAATACAGATATTGCAATAGATAATATCAATACTATGCTCCTTCCATATAAATGGCTTGAGCAGAAAAAAGAAGAGGTAGACTTTTTGGTAAATATACGAACAGCTGGAATCGCCAAAGAAAGAGTTGAACAATTCAATTCTGAAAATAAAAAAGATATCTCTTTGAAAATTGCTGAATATGTAGTCCAACAAAAATTATCTGGAGATCCTACAGATTTCCATAACCTTAGCGCTGACGTTGCGATAAATGAAAACAAACCTTTAGCAGCAGATATTATCGATTTGGGTTTATCATTTTTCCCGCATGACATAAACCTTCTTGCTGACGGCATAAAATATCATAGTGAATCAGGCAACTTTACTAGAGCTGGCGAGTTATATTTCCTAATACAAGAAATTGAGTTTTCTCGGTGGAATTGGCGTTTGTTTGTCTTTGTCGGTGACTATCTTGAACTAATAGGCAAAATTAAGGACGCCATGGAGATTTATGAACAATATAAACAATATCTCCCCTTGGATGAGCGAGCGTATTCTCAGCCGGCTTTATACTTCAAGAAAAGTGGTAAATATCATGAGGCTATCGAAATTCTAGAGAAATGTCTTCAAGTTTGTCCGAAATGTGAACAAGCGGCATTTGTTCTATCTGATTGTTATTTAAAGCGTGGCGAATATGAGAATGTCTTAACTGCAACAGACAGATCTTTAGAGTCGTCTGCAGATGAACAACCTTCTGTAAATCAATCGTCAATAATTTGGAATAAAGCACTTGCTCTAGATGCAATAACCCATCGAAATATTAGTAAGTATAAGGCCTTAAGT
Source organism: Candidatus Desulfarcum epimagneticum (assembly GCA_900659855.1). Taxonomy (NCBI): domain Bacteria; kingdom Pseudomonadati; phylum Thermodesulfobacteriota; class Desulfobacteria; order Desulfobacterales; family Desulfobacteraceae; genus Candidatus Desulfarcum; species Candidatus Desulfarcum epimagneticum. The sequence goes on along the minus strand of CAACVI010000014.1, from coordinate 532 downwards.
ACATTAGAAAACCATAAAGATGAATTAATCGCTAAGGCTAAAAAATGTATTACTTACTACAACCTTTGCCTCAGTATGGATGATTGCATATCGGTATTCAAAATTAGAGGCCCAGAAAGGATCAAAATTCTCAAAGGTATTATGGAAGCTAACAACTTAAGTGATGAAGAAATAGACTCAATGGCAGATAAAATAAAAAGCCCTATGGACATGATCAATTCTCTCGAAGACCTCTCAAAACTTAAAGAATTATTCGATGATGACAGCCATGAGCAATAATGACAGATCACGAGATGCTAACCAATGTCATTAACTTAAGTGTTAAGTGCCAGGACATCGTAGACACAATGACGATTTATGGAATTTTGTAATCAAACTCATCGACCTGGGTTTTGTCCAGGAAGAGTTTTAATTTTTGCTCTTTGCGGAATATGTCAATGAAAATGAGACACAACTTTCATTTTTTTACTGTCGAACGATGAAACTTTTTTCCGGCTTTAAATCCGGCGCCCTTTTCCCGCTCCAGCGGGAC